>NZ_CAWQOY010000012.1:0-17041 GCF_963896525.1 Nodularia sp. LEGE 04288 | reverse complement strand
GGTTCGTTGTATGGGATAATTTAGGATGTATTTCTCCCCGTCAAGCTTTTTTTGCCGTTAGTGAAACTTTGCCTTTGTCAGAAATATGCGATCGCATCTGTACTGAAATTGTCTGTCCTTATCCTCCAGGAATCCCCATTTTAATGCCGGGAGAACTAATTACACCAGCAGCTTTAGAATATTTACAACAAATTCAATCAATGGGTGGATTCATCTCTGGTTGTGCAGATACTAGTCTCAAAACCTTAAAAGTCGTTCGTAATTCCTAATTCCTAATACTCGCCAAAGGCGAGAAGCAAGCTACGTAATTTGTAGTTCATATAGCAGTCCTAAATCATTTATGAACCTGTTTACTTCTTCACTTGGCGACCTTGGCGACTTGGCGGTTCGATAAATTCATAAATCAAATAGGATGGCTATAGTTCGTAATTCGTAATTGTTGTATTTTAATAGTGCATCAAATCCCCACACTTTTTATTCTCTATGTTCCTTTTCCTTCAAGTTATAATCTGTTTCCTCGCCGTAATTGCTGTGGGAATGCGGCTTTCCCAAAGTGCTGATGTTGTCGCAGAGAAAACTGGGCTGGGGCGTACCTGGGTTGGTGGTCTACTATTATCTGGTGTCACATCTTTACCCGAATTGGCTACAGGTGTCAGTGCAGTTACTGTCTTAAACGCCCCAGACTTAGCCGCAGGAGCAATTTTAGGTAGTTGTCTGTTCAATTTGATGATTCTGGGACTGCTGGATATTTTTAGCGGACGCGAACCATTACTCAAACGCGCACCAGTGGGGCTGGGACTCGCAGCTAGTCTGGGTTGTACGATGTTGGGCGTAACTGCGGCGGGAATGCTATTGACTCAGCAAGGAATTTATTTGACTTTAGGATGGGTTGGTGTTCCCAGTTTGTTATTAATTTTGCTTTATATCGTCAGCGCCAAAATGATGACGCAGTT
The DNA here is from genome assembly GCF_963896525.1 of Nodularia sp. LEGE 04288. Taxonomy (NCBI): domain Bacteria; kingdom Bacillati; phylum Cyanobacteriota; class Cyanophyceae; order Nostocales; family Nodulariaceae; genus Nodularia; species Nodularia sp. LEGE 04288. Next base: position 16,088 of record NZ_CAWQOY010000012.1, on the reverse strand, counting down.
TGAAATGCGACGACGCGCCGCTGCTATTTTAGAAGCAGAACCGGAAGCTTTGCAATACCAACACATTAAGCGCGGACAAGCTTATTTAAATTTCACCTTACTTTCTCTAGCTACTGTAGTCCTGGGGGTTTGGTTGGCGTTTTTGGGTGACCAGGTTTCCGCAGCTACGGGACTAGGACAAAGCTTTGTGGGGGCGCTGTTGCTAGCTGGGGCGACATCATTACCGGAAGTGGTGGTATCTGTGGAAGCAATTCGCATGAATGCAGTGGAAATGGCTGTGTCGAATCTTTTTGGTTCTAATCTCTGGAATTTAGCAATTCTGGGCGTTTACGATGTGGTTTACCTGAAAGGGAATTTGTGGTTGGAAATTAGTCAGGTGCATCTGTTAACTGCGATTATTGCGATGATTATGACTTCAGTCGCAACGGCTGGACTAATATATCATGCTGTCAGTCGCACCCAAATCTATGTGACTTGGGATGGACTGACTCTGATTGCTCTCTACATTGGGGGAATGTATATCATATACCGCAGTTGAGTTGCTAAGGCTCCGGCGATCGCACTCGCACAAAGAGAAGTCACAGCCGTACCAAATAGCCACCAAGCCGCATTCGCCACAATTCTTTTAGTTTCCTCCGCTTGCTGTTTGGCTTGTTCTTGAATTGCTTCTAGGCGTTTTTGCACTTCTTGCTGGATGCGTTCACCTCTTTGTAATACACCATCCCGCGCCGCTTCGATTTGGTTGATAATTCGGTTAGCATCCTCTGGGGTAATATCTTCACGAGAACTGAGGATAGCAACTAGGGTATCACTATCAAATTGACTTAGGCGATCGCGCAAAGCTTCAAATCCCGCTTGAGGATCATCAAATAATTTCGCGAAGTCCTGCTGAATGCTTTCGTAATTCAGTTCTGGACGCTCCAAGGAGTTGAGGTAATCGCGGATTTTACCAAAAACCCCATCAATTACCGATTGCAACCTTTCCTGAACCTGCTGCAATTGACCGACAATTGAATCCCTTACCGACTCAATTTGATCCACAATCCGGTTAGCTTCCTCTTCCGAAATATCTTCCCGTTGCGATAGTAAAGCCACAATTGTGGAACGGTCAAATTTAGCCAGGCGATCGCCTAAATTTCCCACTCCCACTTGTGGATCTCGCAGCAACAATTGCAGATCACGTTTGATGCTTTCGGGGTTGAGTTCTTCTTTATCGGTATGACGCAGATAATTTTCCAGATGAGTTTCAAAATCCGTAACTCTTTGAGCAGCACGACTAGCGTAACGTCTTGGCGCTTTAATAATACTGTTAATCGCCTCTTGTACCTGATCAATTCTCCGATTAACTTGCTCTTCGCTCAAATCTTGGCTTTGACTGAGGAGTTTAACCAAAGTTTCACGGTCAATTTGAGATAGGCGATGACGGAATGCTAAAGCACCCTCTCTTGGATCAGCGAGTAATGTTTCCAAATCTCCCCTAATACCTTCGGGGTTGAGTTCTTCCAAGTTCGTATTGCGGAGATATTCAGCTAATTGATCGACTGTTGCTTGCGGTGCTTGTAAAATGCGATCGCCTACTGCTTGAATTTGGTCAAATATCCGGTTTACCTCTGACTCGCTCAAATCTTGCCGTTGACTCAGCAATTTCACAACTGTATCCCGGTTAAAATGAGATAAACGGGTGCGAATTAAATTAATCCCGACTTCTGGCTGTTCTAGTAGAGCGCCAAATTCACGTTTAATACCTTCAGGATTCAATTCGTCTTTATTCGTATTCCGCAGATATTCTTCAATTCTTTGCCATAATTGATTAGCTGTCTCTGTTGCTTGTGCTTGGCGTTCTCGTTCTTGATTCAAAACGCGTTCGCAGATACTTTCCAATTGACTCACAATCTGATCAGCTTCTGTTTCACTCACATCTTGACGATGGGAAAGTAATCGCAGACAAGCATCACGGTCAAAGGCTTGTAAACCAATCTCTAAATCTGTAAAGTCTGCTAATAAACTGCTGAAATCTCGTTCAATAGCCTCAGCATTCAGTTCCGCTTTACTTGTAGAACGCAAATAATTTTCTATCCCCAAGCGCAGTTCTTCACCTTTCTCGCGTACCTCCGCCTGTTGGACAATTTCTAAAACTTCCTCCCGAATGCTTTCCATTTGTTGAGTAATTTCCGTGACTCTCCCCTCGCTGATATCACCGCGCTGTTGGAGCCAATTTCTCAAATCCTCTTGATTAATTTGGGACAATTCCCGGCGTGTCGTTGTCGGATCTGCTTGGGGGTCATAGATAACTTCTTGAAATTCATCTCTAATGGTGATGCGGTTAAAATGCCAAGGTAAAGAATTAAGAATGTAATCTTCCACATCCGCCTTGATTGTATTTTCCGGTTGCTGTGGTAATCTTGCAGCTATTTGTGCAGTAGTTTTATCTCTGATATTTTCTAACTGGTGTGTAATTTCCTCAACATCTATATCTTGAATTTTCTCTCTCAGCTTTTGTACTTGAGTTGTAATTTTTTCTATATCGATATCAGAAAAATCTACCCGATTTAATACTGCTGTACCAGCAGCACCCAAGCCATATTGCATCCCTTGTTTGATTAAACTATTCCGACCATTGCCATTTTCTCTCACTCCCACCAATTCCTGAAGCCGTTCACCTAAATTTTCTGACTTTAACTCTTCAGGTGTCGCAGATTTCAGCAAATTAATCACTTGCTCAGTGGGATTTTGACGAGCAATAACTTGTTTCCAAACCTCTTCCAGTTGGTCAGCAATTTGATTAATTTGTTGTTTGGATAAATTGCCTTGACTGCTAATTAAATCAATAAATGTTTCGCGGTTGATATTTTCTAGTAAATCACCATCACCAAGAGATGCTAAATCTACATCACTGAGAATTTGAGCAAATTTTTGGCGAACATCTCCTAAATTAATTTCCGGTATTTGCAGGGATTTCAAAGAACTTTGCAGCGTATTTTGGAAACCTTCAGCATCTAAACCTGAAGTTAATTCTCGCCGGACAGCATCTGTAATTTCCTCAGCAGTAGCAACCGCTTGCTTTTTCGCCGCATTGCTGCCAATTGTCGCAGTTACAGTTCCTAATATCGCCTGTAATCCCGCATTTGTCGTATTGATAAAAGAGCCAACCAAAGAACCCAGAGTTGATGAACCTAGCCAAACTATCAATGTAAAATAGGTAGACCAGATAACCACACCCATAATTGCACCTAAGAGCATACTTTCAATTAAGCTCAATTTCACTGCCAGAAAACAAGCAATGAATAGTGCCATACTGATGGTGATTAATGCCCAAAAACTTATTTTAGTTTCAACTCGGCGAATCGTACCGCTCCAGGTACTCGACTCGGAGCCAGCACCATCATTTCCTAAAGACAAAATTCCTACAGCTAGTGAAAAGTTTGTCAACAAAAATTGGAAAGCCAAAGCCATTAAAGTTCCGGCTAATAGTGCGACTATGAACTTATTCCCAGAAAAGACTAATGATACTTGTTCTGGGATGAAAATTTCTGAAGTTCCATTTCCGGGTGCTATTTCCATAGATAGCCAAACCCCTCGTAAAATGGGTTCCACACCTTGAAACATAATTTTATTTCCCTAGTAGCGGTCAAATTAAAGCCATTTCTTGCTAAAAAGGCTTACTTAACACAGTTTAGATTGCCAATTATCTAGACATACACTTTCTTAGGTAATAAATCCCCTGTCCAAAAGTTATATTTTTTTATGGAGTAATTTAATTGACCTGATCTTTGTTGAATTGTAGCTGATTAATTCTTTCTATTTATAGAGACATCATTAATCGTCTCTCTACCAGATGATCAATGCTATATAAAATTTAAATACTAATTAAACGACTGATGATTTATCTAAATCTACTTATGTCTAATGACATAGAGGAGAATTATGTCAAGGGATTGATGTGAATTTTTTCCGAAGATGTGTAAATAGAGAAGTTGATAGTAATTTTCTAAAGGAATGCACTTTAATAATTTACTTAGTTACCTCAATAGTGATTGTTATTGTAGGTAAATTAAAGGGCAAATTTACAGAGAATTGAATTAGGAGCATTTAAAATGGTTGTTAGCGCGCACAGAAGAGCTGTAGGTACTTTTTCTAATCGTAGAGAGACTGAACAAGCACTGCATGAATTGAAAAATTCCGGCTTTCCAATGGATAGAGTTTCTGTGATTGCCAAAGATGCAGATCATAAAGATGATGTTGCTGGGACTAAAGTCACAGAACGAATCGGTAATAAAGCCGATGAAGGTGCAACAGCTGGGGCTGTGACTGGCGGTACTTTGGGCGGTGTAGCTGGCTTATTAGTTGGTCTGGGAACTTTAGCAATTCCTGGAATTGGACCAATTATGCTCGCAGGTGCAACAGCAACAACTTTGGCTACAACTCTGGCTGGAGCTGGTATTGGTGCAGCAGCAGGTGGCTTACTTGGGGCATTAATCGGCTTAGGAATTCCCGAAGAACGAGCCAAAGTTTATCACCAGCGAGTTGAACGAGGACATTATTTAGTCATGGTGGAAGGCACAGACGCAGAAATTGCCAGAGCCGAACAAATTTTCAAACGCTACGGTATTGAAGAGTTTGGTGTTTATGACTACCCGAATGAACACAGAGAACATTACTCAGAGCATGATTCCATCAGACGTGAGACGACACCAGTTGTAGATCCAGTTCGTACCAATTACTCAGCCACAAGCGATCGCGATGAACCATCAGTAATAATTGTTGACAATCGTGATCACAAGGTTTAATCCTATTTAGTTATCAGTTACAACAGGTTCATTTCGTGAGGAGTAGGAAGAGCATCAAAACTTGTGGCTCGCTACTCCTAAAAACGTCGAGATATTGTCAAAATTTGAATTTGTGAGGAAGACTTACAAAAATGAAAAAACTAACTCCTTTCTTAATTAGTTGCGTTTTATTGTTCGGTGCGGCTGCTTGTAATGACACTGCGAGAACAGATTCAGCAGCTCCGGCTCCAGGTCAAGTGGGAGAAGTACCAACAGCAGAACAAAGAGAAGCCTCTCTAGAAGAGTCTCAGAGCGAAGTTCGCAGAGATCAACTAGATGCAGACATTCGCGCTCGTGAAGAGAGAAATTTGGCCGCTGGTGGCGATCTTACCGATAGAACTGCGGAAGACTTAGCCAGTGAAGTGCGTTCTAAGTTGGAGGCTAATATCCCCGATGGCATATTAACAGTTGAGGCGACAGAAGAAGGTATAGTCACTGTATCCGGAACTGTAAATGAGCCAAATGAGTTATCTAAAATTAAACCATTAGCCCAAGAAATTAATGGTGTGAATGATGTGATTGTTAAGGCCGTCGTGGCTCCACCACAGGGCTAAATTGGTTGATTTTCCCGCCCATGTCTCATCGGCGCTTCCTGAGCTAAATTCCAGCGTAGTGAGGAAGATATTTCCTCATTACCAGGATATCCCGTTTATTTTATATTCCCCAATTTAGTAAAAAATTTTCATCCAGATCACAAAACCGATTGTGATCTGTATTCATTTCAAGTATTTTGGAAGAAATACTCTAGCTACCAAAATAAAAAAACTATGGAAACTGAACAAAAGCAACTAGAAGCATTTGATGCAATAGATAACGCCATTGCACCTGGTCGAATGCTACCATCAAGCGGCGGAGAAACTGCAAATTTACCTCAGCTACCTCCAGCTTATGAACCGGAAGCTCAATGGCGACGAGTGGCGAGAAAAACAAATCACTTTTTAGCACAACTTCCTGAATATATAAGTAGCTTTTTTCAGAAAAATCAGCGCTCTTTGCTTAATGTTGCTTTAATTTTGACAGCAATTATTACGCTTAAAGTAGTAATCGCCATATTAGCAGCAATCAATGGTGTTCCTCTACTATCACCAACTTTTGAGTTGATTGGAATTGGTTATTTCACTTGGTTTAGTTTGCGTTATCTGACTAAATCTGAAACTCGCCAAGAATTAACTGAGAAAATTCGCTTATTCAAACAAGAAATTGTGGGCGAGTAATTTTATTAAATATAGAACCTCACCCCCAGCCCCTCTCCTTGCTAAGGCTACAGTGTACACACAAGTGATCGAATCGCCCCCTAACCCCCAATTCTGGGGGAACAAGAATTTTCAAAGTCCCCCAAACTTGGGGGATTTAGGGGGCTAAACAGGCTCAAACGCAGACAGGCAAGATTTGTGTGTACACCGTAGCCTTGCTAAGGAGAGGGGATAAGATGCTTGTGTAGGATTAAATTAGAATGCAGCCTATGTCTAAAGAGATAAAAAATAGAAATTATTAATTTCAATTACTTCTAAAGATAGTAGATTTATTATTTTCATCAGTTTAATCTAGTTCTCGCAGTTCTTTTAAAAAGGCATAAGAATATATGACTAGTAAAAAAGTTAATAAAGCTACAGATTCATCTGAACGTGTAGATTCAGATAGTTATGATAGAGGCATAATACCTGCCGAAACCGCAGCTCGTAAACAAAGAGAAGGCGACAACTATAAAACTCTTCCCACGGAAGAAACCCAGGAAGATGCATCCACAAATGACCAAAGCAATACAGAGAGTATAAATACCACTGATGGTTACACAATAGACCAAGAAGGTTTAGTGAATAACTACGCTGTGGAGCCGGAAATGTATTATGAAACACCGGGAGACGCGCGAAAAAACGCTATCCAAGATAGCGCCGATCGGGTTGAAGAACTCCGAGAAGTCAATGAGGATCAAGAAGGTAAGTTAACAGAAAAGGGTGACACCAGGGGTAAAGGCCCAGGAAGAATTTAGCGATCGCTAAAATTTAATAAAACTCCGTCCCTCACCTGAATCAAAAAGGAGCTAAAAGAATCTTCAAATGGTAAAAGATTTAATTTCGTAATTATGCCATTGCCTTTGATGCCATTCAGCGATTAAGGGACGGACAATAAATTTAGGATGGGCATCGCCTGTGACATCAATGCGTAAACTAGAATAAGGTCGTTTCTTTTCAGAACTGTGACCATGACGACCGATATACAATTGCGATCGCGCTACTAATTTATTTGTATCTCCCACGGTTTCCCTTAAATCTCCGCCTTCACTTCTTTGGCGACGCAGACTATAGCCACTACCGCCACAAATCACCCAGTTAATATGAGCATCGGCGTGTCCTGTGTCCAAAGTTTGCAGGTGTTCTAAGCAATGAGCATGACCATTTAAGACTAAATCTACTAGAGGCCGTCCCTGAGTCAAATCACCGACTTCTGCGGCTACTGCATCCAGAACATCACGCAAGCGATCGCGAACCGCTAAAGTTTGCGCCTGTTGCCATTTTGTTGACTCAGTTACATAAGGCGGATGGTGAAAATAAATTACCCTTGCCCGTATATCTGCGGTGTGCCAAGATTTAATTAGTCTTTGTTTTAGCCACTCCAGTTGTTCAATATCCGTGATGCTGTTTTTATCCGTGTTTAATTGCTTCTCGATATCAACAATCCATTCCTCAATTAGTGAGATTTGACCCTGCAAATCATCGAGTTTCTCCGCGTCGCTGGGATTGTCCGGATTTAGCTGGGCGGAAGTTTCCATGATTTGCAGCTTTTCCTGCTCAAACTCCTGACGGCGTTTTTCTAAAATTTTACGCTGTTCTCTACCTGCACGGGTTTTTGGGATTGGTGCTGGTTCATTAATTGTGTTGGAATCTAGGGCAAAAAAGTCAATCCCCCGGTGACAAAACGTGTAATAGCGATTTGGTAAGCGGGTAAAATGCCCTGGTTGGTAATTGAGACAACGACCAGTATCTGTGTGAGCCGTATAGTAATTATCTAAGTGTTGGGCTAACTCACCTGGAAGCTCAAATGCCTTGAGATAGTCCAAAAATGCCTTTGCATAGGCGCTACCCTTCCTAGAACCATGTAAGCCCACATCCATATCTAATTGCGATCGCAATAACCGCCGAATCGGTAAAGTGGTAAAAGAAAGCAAACTTAAAATAACTGGTAAGTCATAATAATCATGATTTCCCGGTACTGGTAAAATGGGCAATTTAAAAACCATTTGGTCGTAATCAATCTTTTCTGGATGTTCTCCACCCACAAGAAATTCTCGGTAAGGTCGGATAAAGTTCTGCTGGTAATATTCACTCGACCCCACCAAATAAATTACATCACCTGTGTGCAGCATAAAACTACATTCAGCATGATGGGGTAGCATTTGTTTCGCAACCTGTCGCTGTGGATTATGTCCCCGGTGACTACCAGTACCACTGTCACCTACAACCAAAAAAGAAAAATCACGATCATTAGCCTGATCATCTGCTAACACCAGGCGAGTTTGGTCAATACCACGCTCTAAAATTAACGGGTCTTGCCATTTGACCCGTTGCTGCATTTTACTAATTTTTTTAGCGATCGCTGGATCAGAAACGAGTTTCAATACGACTTACTCCTCAGTGTTAATTGTTGCTTCTAGACCTGACTCATTTCCCCATGCTTCCTTTGAGTTTTTGATCTCAATCGTCAAATTAGGAAGACCCTCTAGTTTTTCCGCCGGACCAATGGCTTGATTCAAAGGCACAAAAATTTTCAAGCCTGATGGGACACAATGAACTTCAACGGGAGTTGTGCCAATCATTTCACCATCTAAAACCACCTTTTGAGGAGGTTCAGCATTAATTTTAAATCGTTTTCCTCGCAGGTAGCCAATATCGTCTCGTTCTACAGCGCTACTCGTTGAAGCTGTTTGGAATAGATGAAATGTTGCGGCGATCGCTCCGGCTTTACTTTCGGGAGCCACTATGGTCAAATCTAGTAATCCATCATCATAAATGATCCCGGCTGGCCCCTGAGCCAAGACAGAACTAGGAGGAGCAGCATTAGCCACTGTCACAGCTGAGGCCGTCGTTGTAATGATTCTATCCTCAGTTTCAATTTCAACTTCAAAACTCTGTAAATTCCGCAGTTGTTGCACCCCGGCTAAAACATAAGCCATAATCCCAAAGCGTCTTTTCGCGTCCCGGTCTGCCAGTTCTACGGTTTCCGCTTCAAAACCAATACCTGCCAGTAGTACCATCGGCTTACCATTACAATAAGCTGCATCCACATACCGAGTTTGTCCCTGCAAAATTGTCTGACAAGCAGCGTCAATGGTGTCAGGTATTCTCAATGCTGCGGCAAAAGCGTTAGCAGTTCCCCGTGAAATTATACCAAGGGGAATATCAGTCCCGACGATAGCCATAGCCGCCGCCGACAAAGTACCATCTCCCCCGGAAGCAATAATCGCTTCCACACCCCGTTCTACAGCTGCTTGCGCCAGTTCCTCAGCACCAAGTTCTGGCGTGGTTTGATAAATATCCAGGTCAATTTCTGGCTCTAATAATGCTCGAATCATTTCCAGTTCTACTTCTGGATTACCTTGACCCGCAACTGGATTAAAAATCAGGCAAGCGGAACGGTTCATAGAGTTAAAGATTAAGTTTTAATCAATAAGATACCAAATTATTCATAACATCACCGTAAAATTATCACTTCTATCAAGTGACCGATTTGCCTTTTTTTAAGGATTTCCAGAAAATAAATTGCCCCATTTCATCAGACCATATTTGTTCTTTATCCCCCTGCTCCCTGCTCCCATTCGGCTACGCTCACGGCAAGCCTGCTCCCCTGCTTACCTTAGCAATGGAATATTTTTTTAATTGTCAGTCCTGATAGTCCTCCTTTGTGTAGCAGTCAATTCCATTGGCCGTTTGATTGGTTGAGGATTACCCAAAATGTAAACAAATGTAAAAAAACCAGAATAAAGTTTACCTCAACTAGACAATAACAATCCGAAGACTCACCCACTGCGGTAGTCTAGATGAGAGTCTATTTATCGCCTGGTTTGACATATTCTTTTATGACTTCAGTTGTTTCCAGCCCTGCGCGCACTATCCGCATTGGTTCTCGTAAAAGTCAACTCGCCCTAGTTCAAACTCACTGGGTAAGAGACCAACTCCAGAAAAGCTTTCCTGATATCTCTTTTGAAGTCCATACCATGTCTACCCAAGGCGACAATATCCTGGATGTAGCATTAGCCAAAATTGGCGATAAAGGACTATTTACTAAAGAATTGGAAGTGGGAATGCTCAATCAGGAAATTGATTTTGCAGTTCATTCCTTGAAGGATCTACCAACTAATTTACCATCCGGGTTAACTTTGGCAGTTATTACAGAGCGGGAAAACCCAGCTGATGCCCTAGTTGTACATGAAAAGTATAAAGATAAACAAATTGAAACTTTGCCAGCAGGCGCAGTAATTGGTACATCTTCTTTAAGACGACTAGCACAGTTACGCCACAAATTCCCCCATTTTACTTTTAAAGATGTCCGGGGAAATTTAAATACACGCTTGAAAAAACTGGATTCAGGCGAATATGATGCCTTGATTTTAGCAGCCGCCGGTTTACAGCGCTTGGGAATGAGCGATCGCGTGCATCAAATTCTCCCCAAAGAAATTTCGCTCCACGCAGTCGGACAAGGGGCTTTAGGCATCGAATGCCGGGCTGATGACACCGAAATCATCACCATCCTCAAAGCTATTGAACATACCGAAACACGCGATCGCTGTCTCGCCGAAAGATCATTTTTACGGATTCTCGAAGGCGGTTGTCAAGTACCCATTGGTGTAAATACAGTCATAGAGGGTGATCAATTAACTCTCAGCGGCATAGTTGCCAGCGTCGATGGTCAAAAATTAGTCCAAGACACTGTAACAGGTGCTGCGAAAGATGCTGAACAATTAGGCGCAGAGCTAGCAGCGCTGTTAAGGAAACAAGGCGCACAGGAAATCTTAGAGGAAATATTTACCGAGATCCAACGGGGTTCCTAAGCTATTGGGTAAGCAGATGTGATTAGATGGGTAATCAGTAAGCAGTAAACAGTGAAAAACTAAATAAGTGTTCATTGACAACTGAAAACTGATCAGCACAACCAGGGAAATAAAAACTACCATGCGGATTCTATTCGTTGCAGCAGAAGCAGCTCCCGTTGCGAAAGTGGGAGGAATGGGGGATGTTGTGGGTGCATTGCCCAAAATTTTGAGAAAAATGGGGCATGATGTCCGCATCTTCTTACCTTATTACGGCTTCCTCCCAGACAAAATGGAGGTTCCTGAAGCACCGATTTGGAAGGGATCTGCCATGTTCCAGGACTTCGACGTTTACGAAAGCGTTTTACCTGGTACTGATGTTCCCTTGTACTTATTTGGACATCCTGCCTTTTTACCCCGCCGAATTTATGGTGGTGAAAGTGAGGATTGGCGGTTCACTTTCTTTGCCAATGGTGCAGCTGAATTTTGCTGGAACTACTGGAAACCAGAAATTATCCACTGTCACGATTGGCACACGGGAATGATTCCGGTGTGGATGCACCAAGACCCTGATATCAGCACTGTTTTCACCATTCATAACTTGGCTTATCAAGGGCCGTGGAGTTGGTATTTACAGAAAATTACTTGGTGTCCTTGGTATATGCAGGGACATAACACGATGGCGGCGGCGGTACAGTTTGCTGACCGGGTAAATACAGTTTCTCCCACTTATGCCGAACAAATCAAAACCCCAGCTTACGGTGAAACACTAGAAGGTTTGCTCTCTTTCATTAGTGGTAAGTTATCGGGAATTATTAACGGTATAGACCTTGAGGTTTATGATCCCGGAAACGATAAAGCCCTAGCTCAAAGCTTTACTATCGATACCCTAGATAAACGCAAGGCGAATAAAATTGCTCTGCAAGAAGAAGTGGGTTTAGAAGTTAACAGCAAAGCCTTTTTAATTGGCATGGTGACACGGTTAGTAGAGCAAAAAGGCATTGATTTGCTGTTGCAAATGCTAGATCGGTTCATGGCTTATACAGATGCCCAATTCGTGTTATTGGGAACAGGCGATCGCAATTACGAAACCCAAATGTGGCAGTTAGCATCTCGCTATCCTGGACGCATGGCAACTTATCTGCTGTATAACGATGCCCTATCTCGCCGGATTTATGCTGGTGCTGATACCTTCTTAATGCCTAGCCGCTTTGAACCCTGCGGTATCAGTCAAATGATGTCATTGCGTTATGGTTGTCCCCCAATTGTTCGCCGGACAGGTGGATTAGTAGACACCGTATCGCACCACGACCCCATGAACGCCGCCGGAACTGGTTATTGCTTTGACCGCTATGAACCCCTCGACCTGTTCACCTGTATGATCCGCGCTTGGGAAGGCTTCCGTTTCCAACCTCAATGGCAGGAATTACAAAAACGTGGTATGAGCCAGAACTTCAGTTGGTATGAATCAGCCAAGCAGTATGTAAAGTTATATAGATCGATTTTCGGCTTACCAGAGGAAGAGGAACAGCCACAACCGGAATTAGTGGTCACCGAAGCAGTAAAAAGTAGCAAATCCTGATTCGATAATTAAATAATTTTCGTAACTCATGAAAGTAATGCTCAGATTAAACCTGAACTTGCTGGTCATGAGTTTTTTTTCATATATAGCCAACTCCCTACTCCCCAGTCCCCCAGCTATAAGTCTCATTTAAACGCAGAGGAGCGCTGATACCATTTCTTTCTTTCTTTCTTTCTTTCTTTCTTTGTGTACTTTGCGTCCTTTGCGGTTCGTTCCTCATATTAAACGCAGAGGGGCGCTGAGGTAAGCGCAAAGGTACGCAGAGATTGAGCAAATTAAAAAGTTGCCAATTTGACCGATATACTATCCTGATATTGCTCGTGTTGGCTTGAAAGAACACTTAATCAGAAAGTGTCTATATGATCATGTTCATCAAAAAAGCTCATATTATTACTTATGGCTTAATTACATTAATGAGTTTAATCAATGTCCTAAGTATAAATACTTTTGCCTTGACTGAGTTAGTACAAGATTCTCCTATTCAGCATCTTCCCATTGCGGATTCTAACTTGATCTGGCCAACTCAAGGGTTGATTTCTCAAGGCTTCCGCAAATATCAACACGAAGGAATTGACATCGCCGGGGCCTCTGGGACTCCTATTTTTGCAGCTGCATCCGGTGCAGTTGTCAAAGCAGGTTGGGATAATTGGGGATTAGGCAAGGCTATTGAAATTAAACATCTTGATCAAAGTGTCACAGTTTACGGTCACAATCGCCGTTTATTCGTGAGTCAGGGTCAAAAGGTCGAACAAGGTCAAATTATTGCCGAAATGGGTTCCACAGGTAATAGTTCCGCCCCTCATTTGCATTTTGAATTTTATCCTAATGGTCGGGTAGCGGCTGACCCCATTCGCTTATTGGCATCTGCAACCACAAACCAAAAACCACCGTCCCCACCAATGCCGATAAATCCTGCACCTGTAAGCTTTGAGACTGAATGCAGTGGAGTGACAATTCTTCAAGGTGAAACCGCAAATAATTTGATCAAAATTTGTCAAGACAATGATCAGTTATTTTATTTGGGGCAGTTAAAGCAAAAATCAAGTACACCGATTAAGATACTAGCTTGGAATATTGGCCAAGATAGATATCGAGCCGATAATGGTACTTTTTCTTACCTAGTTAACTCTGAAGGTGTGGAAATATGGCGTAATGGCTTACCAATTCGGACTGATATTTTTTATAGTTCCAATTAATTGGAGAATTTCCCTTTTTTAACTACCAGGAAGCGAATTATTACTGTAATGTCCAATTCACTAAAATTAAAGATAGAGTAAAATCAAGTAATTTCTTTGTAACTCTCAATTTATTGGATAAAGGAGCGCATTATGGACTACATGGCTTATTCTCATATGTTTATGGCCAACGAAGAAGCGAATGAAAACATTGAATACAATGTTCCTAACTTGCAGTTCGAGTGGAAAAAACTCTTTCGGCCGGCTGTGATAGTTACAGCCAAAGCAGATGATCTTCCCAAGTTTAAATTCCGTTGGATAAATTTTCTCAAATCTTCTGCCTGGTTAGCTTTAGCTGGCATTAGTTTACTTTTTGCCACAGTCACCCACGCTCAGACAGCTTCAGTCTCATACGTCACAACTAACGGTAGTTGTCTGCGTGTCCGTGAAGATGCCAACCTCAACTCCCGCGTTTTGGATTGCATCCCTAATCGTACCCAAATCACGACTACGGAAATTATCAATGGTTTTGCTCGGCTGTCTCCCAGTGGATTCGTTTCTGCTCGATGGACTGGCAGTACACCAAATAATCGCCCTGTCAGAACTATTACTAGTGGTGGTGTTGGTGGGCCAGTTTATTTGAGTTTAGGATCTCGCAGTTCGGCTGTGGCGGAAGTTCAAAGAGCTTTGGGTGTGCAGCCAACGGGATATTATGGCTCTACTACTACTCGCGTGGTGCGACAATTTCAAGCTCGGAATAACTTACGTGTGGATGGCATTGTCGGCCCCCAAACTCGGAATGCCATATTTAGAAATGGCAACCAAGGTGGTACGGGTGGGCCAGTTATTCTGGGTTTGGGATCTCGCGGTTCGGCTGTGACAGAAATTCAAAGAGCTTTGGGTGTGCAACCAACGGGATATTATGGCCCTACTACTACTCGCGTGGTGCGAGAATTTCAGGCTCGGAATTATTTACGTGTTGATGGTATTGTCGGACCCGAAACTCGGAGTGCAATATTTAGAAGCTAACTAAAAATAATTTTGCACAATTTCTAAGATGCGTGCGGCTGCATGACCATCTCCATAGGGATTTATGGCGTTTGCCATTGCTTCATAGACTTTGGGATTACTTAGTAACTCACCCGCAGCTTGAACAATATTCTCAGTGGTGGTTCCTACAAGTTTAGCTGTACCGGCAGTCACAGCCTCTGGCCTTTCTGTCGTATCTCTGAGAACCAATACTGGTTTTCCCAGGCTGGGGGCTTCTTCTTGTAAACCACCAGAATCAGTTAATAAGAAATGCGATCGCTCAATTGCTCCCACCAATTCGCCATAATCTAAAGGTTCAATCAAAAAGATCCGCGGATGATTTCCTAACAGCGCCTGTAATGGTTCTCTGACTGTGGGGTTACGGTGCAATGGTAACAGTAAGGCTGTATCCGGAAACTTGTCTAATATCTCTAAAAATGCTTGAGCGATCGCTTGTAGTGGTTCTCCCCAATTTTCCCGCCGATGCACTGTAGCTAACAAGGTGCGATATGAGTTCCAGTTTAAACCCGGTACATTACAGGCGGGTTTAGTTGCAGCTACATTTAATAGTGCATCAATGACGGTGTTACCTGTCATGTGAATTTCTCCCAAAACGCCAGAACGTTCTAAGTTCTCCGCCGCCCAAGGAGTTGGCGCAAAATGTAATTGAGTCAGTTGAGAAATTAGCCGGCGATTGGCTTCTTCGGGATATGGATTAAATAAATCATCAGTTCTTAACCCCGCTTCTACATGACCAACGGGAATTTTTTGATAAAAAGCTGCCAAAGCAGCAGCAAAAGCTGTGGTAGTATCTCCCTGAACTATGACTAAATCCGGCTTACTTTTTTGGAATAATGCTTCCAAACCTTGTAGACTGCGGCAAGTAATATCATTTAAAGTTTGCTGAGGCTGCATAATTTCGAGATCATCATCAGCTTTCAGGTGGAACAGCTGCATCACTTGCTCAACCATCTCCCGATGCTGTCCAGTTAAAATGACCTGCAACTCAAATTTTGGCGACTGTTGAAATACCTGAATGACTGGAGCCAGTTTAATCGCTTCCGGTCGTGTACCCAAAATAATGCCAATTTTCTTTTTAATAGTCATTCTTTAAGATTAGTGAATAATAATATAGGACTAATATAGGAATCCGGTTTGATTTATGAAAAAATTAAGTATTGTAGGGTGCGTTAGGATGAAGTCCGTAACGCACCATTATTAAGGTTTTGGTGCGTTACGCTACCGCTAACACACCCTACTAGGGTGGCAAGGCTAAAATGTTGCAATAGATTTTTGATAAAATTTAGATGAATCAATGTTTTCAGCTTTTTTTCTAATGCACTAATTTAAGCTTGTCACGCCACTACGTGTCTGTTCAAAAATCAAATAGTAGTCCTATATTTGATTTCTGATAGCTTGCGTGGCGTAGCCATACTATCTCGGTATAACAC
>NZ_CAWQOY010000011.1:0-98413 GCF_963896525.1 Nodularia sp. LEGE 04288 | reverse complement strand
CAGCCGTCTCTGCTGTAGGAGGGGATGTCAGACCAAAGCTTGGGCGAAAGTCTAAGTTGCGGCATTCCCCTGTGAGTACAGAAGCCGACACTTTACTTGGTACTCCAAGTCAGTGTGGGTAGTTCACATTTGTGTTCTAAAATTTATCAAGTAATGGGTGCATAAAATTCTGGCTCCAATCATTGGAAAAATAATCAAAATGCCTGCACTTCAACTACCTGATGGCCCCAAAAATCACCCTTGGCTACAGACATACCGATGGCTGACTAGCCCTTTGGAATATATGGAAGACTGTGCTAAAAGCTATGGTGATATTTTCACCCTCCGCGTCGGACCACTTTTTACTCCTCAAGTATTCGTCAGCAACCCTGAAGCTATTCAGCAGATTTTTAACACCGATCCCAAACATTTAGACTGTGGTGCAGCAGCTGGGTTTCAATCGCCTTTATTGGGAAATCAATCACTACTATCCCTAGATGGTAAGCCTCACCAGCGACAACGCAAGCTGTTGACACCCCCCTTTCATGGAGAAAGAATGCTGGCTTATGGCGATTTAATTCGTGATATCAGTCAGCAAGTGACTAATCAATGGCAAGTAGGTGAAACAGTTTCTGTGTTGTCATCGATGCAAGCCATTTCCTTTCAAGTGATTTTAAAGGCTGTATTTGGTCTAGCTGAGGGGCCACGTTACGAAAAACTCAAGCAACTTTTAATTGCCATCCTCAATCCCAAAAAACCTATTTTACGGTCAATGCTGGTAATTTTCCCATCACTGCGCCGGGATTTAGGTGCTTGGAGTCATTGGGGAGAGTTTCTGCGTTTACGACAGCAAATTGATGAACTCATTTATGCTGAAATTCAAGAACGCCAAGCACAGTCTGACTCATCCCGGACTGATATTTTATCTTTAATGATGGCAACTCGTGATGAAGCGGGTAAGCCGATGACGGATGTGGAGTTACGTGATGAGTTGATGACTTTATTACTAACAGGTCAAGAAACTACTGCTACAGCACTGACTTGGGCTTTGTACTGGATTCACCATCAGCCAGAGGTGCGTGAGAAATTATTGCCAGAGATAGACTCTTTGGGTGAAAACTCCGACTCCAATGCTATTTTTCGATTACCTTATTTGAATGCAGTTTGTGCGGAAACACTGCGACTTTACCCAGTTACAATGTTGCTTTTGAGTCGATTAGTCAAATCACCGCTACAAATTGGGGAATATCAGTTTGCACCTGGGACGTTATTAATCCCCTGTGTGTATTTAACTCATCATCGGGAAGATTTATATCCTGATTCCCAGACATTTAAGCCAGAGCGTTTTTTAGAAAGGCAGTTTTCCAGTTCTGAATATATACCCTTTGGTGGTGGTAACCGTCGCTGTATTGGCATGGCGTTTGCCCTGTTTGAAATGAAACTAGTGTTGGCCACAGTGCTGTCTAAATGGCAAATGGAATTGGCGGATAGTCAACCAGTGCAGCCAATACGTAAGGGCATACTGTTTGGGCCTAAAGGAGGTGTGCCGATGGTTATCAAGGGAACGCCAAAAAATTAAAGCCCAGCGTAACCAACCATCCTCGGTTTTCGGTGCGTTAGGACTAGCATCTATAACGCACCTTAAGAGTTTCAAGCCAATGTGGGTAGGGTTTTTCGACTTGTGTGTACACGGTAGCTCCACTTGCGGGGAGGGGTTCATTGATGGTGATCATCGTCACTCATGAACCACACTTAATATTACCGAAGAATACCTCTTTGTTTGATAGAGGTTTCTGTTGTCTGAGATAAACTAGGCCAGGAGAGAAAATTGAGTCGAAGAATCCGCTTTGTCGGGTCGTTATCCCAAATACTATAAAGCTTTTTATAAGCTTCTAAAAAATAGGGTTCTAAGCGTCCTAAAGTTTTAACTAAAGAGTAATAAACTAGTTCTCTCTTTTCTTCATCTAGAGCAATCCCTTGTATAGTTTCTAAATCAAATGATAAATATTGTTTATTTTCTTCGTAAACAATTTTAGCCCGGTATAGTCCTGTGAGAATATGATTTAGCTCTTCATGTTTTACGGCTTCATCTAACATATATTCCATTAGATTTGCTGCCCCAATTATCAAACAGCTATCAGCCCGACCTGTGACCGCGATTAAATCAGGAAGCATCTCACCAGCTGATTCTAGAAGTTTCACCCAAGGTTCATCTTGAGAATTGAGCTGATCTGAGGAGAGAATGGCTTGTCTTAATTCTCTCCAACTGTATAAAGATACTCGGTCATAAAGAATGTAGCGTACCAGAGGAATTCCTTGCCAAAGAGTAATACATAGGTTTCCGTTCACAGTTTCCAAAAATGTGTTCGGTGCAACAAAATGATAAAATTGGGGAATCGGAGATTCTAACCCTAATTCTTCAGCAAGAGCTTCATTTTGGCAGAGTTTTCGCAAAGCGACTGAATACAGGGATTCAAATCCGAAATTCCCAGTATCAGCGCTCCCATACACAGAAAGCATAAATGGGATATTGTGTTCTACCCCCGCCTGATTTTGGAAAGAAGTACGCAGTGTTTCTGGAAATGGTTCGCCACCCACTACATATCTGAGTTTTTTGACTGGAAGAGACTGTTTTAACTGACTGGCTCTCAAGTGAAGATGACCAATGGCGGAGGGGACGATAAAGAGGAGAATCTGCTCCACAGACGACTCTAATTGGCAGATTATTTTGATGATCTCATCGATATCATTCCCTGGGCAGAGAACGGAAAAAGAATAAGGAGTATCGAGTGCCACATTTTTGAGATTCCAAGAAGAAGATTCTCCCCCAATCCAGCCGCCAAGATTAAATCCAACAATAGCTAGTGTTTTTTTCTGATCAATAGAAAAGATATCTTCAAGAGACTTTCTTGTTGCTATAGGTGAAAAGCGATAAGCTGATTTAAGTTGAGGCCAATAAAAGCTATTACCTGATGAACCGGAAGAACGAAACAGAGCAAAAATTTCTTCTTTCTCTGTCGCCAGAATATCTTCATAGGGATAGACTAGGGCATAGGATTTCTTATCTGAGGTTGGTAAGTTTTCAAAAGGTTCACCAGGTTTTAAACCATGTTTTTCGAGATATTGCTGATAAGCAGGGACAAATTTTTGAACTTTTTCAGCCAATTCTTTTGCTGTATCTTTTGAACCTAGACTCTCTTTCAAAAATGCTTTATTCATGTTTTTTATTTCTAAAGGTATCTATTTTTGTTGATTTCTCAAACAGATTTGCGTTGAGCAATTGTGAAGGCCTTCAGCGGTAATTACTGAAGTTTCAAGAACTTATCTAAAGCTACCACCATAGTGGGAGGCCAACGGCGGATATTTGTTACCCAGTTCATATCTTTGTAGCGGTTATCCAGGCCATAAGCTGCTACCCAGTTGCTTTCAGCTTCGCCTTGGTTACCATTTACCCAGTAAGCTGCTGTGAGGGCGGCACGCATATCGGCAAATTGGGGATATTTGCGGACGATGTTCTTCATCTCGCGGATGGCTTCGTCGATTTGACCAGTTTCATAAAGGGCGAGGGCATAGTTGGCCCGCGCAAAGGCAAAATTTGGGGCAATTTCCATTGATTTTTGATAATCAGCGATCGCCTCTTGCCATTGTCCTAATCCTGATTTGGCATTACCCCGATTGTTGTACGCCATCGGATCATTGGGATCAAGTTCTAGTACATGATTATAATCCGCGATCGCCTCAAGCCATTTTCCCAACCCTTCTAAAGCTGTACCCCGATTTAAATAGGGATCAGTGGCATTAGGCACGAGTTCTATAGCTTTATTGTAATCTGTCAATGCTGCTTGCAATTTATTCTGACTCACCCGCGAATTTCCCCGGTTACTCCATGCACCTGCATTGGTGGGAAACTGCTCAATAATCTGTGTCCAGTACGTTTCCGCAGTGGCAAAATCACCCTTATTCGTAGCAGTCAAAGCCTTCTTCGCCCATTCATCCCCTTGTTGTAACTGTACTTGAGTAATACTAGGCGTTTGGGATACTGCGCTCGCTGGTGTACTCCAACCCAACACAAGCAACAAACTCAAAACAATACCAATTAATTTAATCATTAAACTCTCTATTATGTGCAACATAATTTATCTTAAAACAATGTTCCATCTCTAGTGAACTACAACAGAAAAAATTCTGAATCAAATTTATCAAGGAACAGCTCGTCCAGTAATCGAACAGCCATCTCCAAACTTCACAATAGTAAAGTTATACAATTTTTGAACTTTACCATTTTTACAGTAAATTTTTTTCTCCATTGGTTTTCCTGTCTTAACTACCCATACTAATGTATCAAAGAATTCTGGAGCAAGCAGATTCACCAAGTTCTTCACCCCTGACATATCTGTAAGACGTTCGCGTTTTACACCAAAGAATTTAGCAAAAACAGGATTAACCACCAGATAGATAAAGTCATCAATTTCTCCATCAATCGTATTTCTCACCGCCTGTATAGCGGCAATTCCATCTAGAGAATTATTCAACAAATTAGCCAACAAAGCCCGAGATTGATAAAGAATTTCTGCCGTTTGCTGATGTTCTTCAATTGCCTGTCGTAGTTCAAGCTTTTGTTTTTGAATAGTTAATTGAGTTTGAATGCGAGCTATTACTTCTTCTGGATAAAAAGGTTTAGTGATGTAATCAACTCCCCCAACTTGGAAAGCTTTAATTTTATCAATAACTTCATCAAGTGCGCTTAAGAATATTACAGGTATTTCTGAAAGCAATTCGTTCATTTTGAAAGCTTTGCAGACTTCATAACCATCAATCTGTGGCATTTTAATATCCAATAAAATAACATCAGGCAGTTTATTAATAGCTGTTTTTAATGCCATATTGCCATTAGTCACGCTGCGGACTTTGTACCCACGCCTAATTAAAATATCTGTTAAAAAACGCAAATTATCTACAAAATCATCAACAATTAAAACATTAGCTTTATCAGCTTCAATTTCTTCTATTTGAGTAAAAGCAGGATTGTTTATTATAGCTTGGTTCTCTATGAAATAGCGAAAATTTCTCTTGTTAACTTTTGCTTCCATTACATATGAAATGCGCTTCCATAAAAGAGAAGCTAAATCTTTAATATGTCCTATGCTCAAGTACAAACTGTCAGAAATATTATTGTACGGCTGGTTTTCCCAAGCAGCTTTTAAAATTCTTTTTTCTGGATCTGTTAATTGCTTTCCCGTTTTATCTTTAAAGATAGATTCTACCAATAATAATGCTTGCTCAAAGTTCATATTTAAATATTTAATGCTGAAAAATTGGAATTTATACAGAACTTACGCAACTTTCATAAACAATCAAGCAGATACACAGCGACGCGCCCTAAAAAACTAGACCATCAACGTTGCGTCAGTCCTGTTTTATATTTTATACCTTATTGTCAGTATTTCCAATTAAAGATTCGCGCACATAATTTGAAAAGTAATTATGTTTTTAAATAAATTAAATATTAATTAATAATACATATCAATTGCCCAAGAATGATTCTGTTAAATCAAGAATTTTTTCAAATTCAAACTTATTTACCCAATTTCTAATAATTTGAATTGTGGAACCGTGAATTTCTGGAATTTGAACAACCATTTCATTAACCAATTCCGAGTCAGCATCAAGAGCTGCTGCATTTAATTTTATGATCCATTCCCGTGGCATAGCGCTCATAAATTCGCTGAGGTCAAACGGCTCATTAGGCAAACAAAAAACTTGAGAAGATAAAGTCTTCTCTTCATATATATAACTAACTTCTAAATATTTAGCTATAATTTCAAAGATGACTCTTTCTTGAAATGGCTTACGCACAAAATTATCACAACCAGATGATAAAACCACCGCTTTCTGCTCTTCTAAAACGCTAGCAGTAATAGCAATTATAGCTGTAGCTTGACCTTTAGTTGTGCTTTTAATGTGTTTAGTTGCTTCATAACCATCCATCACCGGCATTCGCATATCCATCCAGATCAAATGGGGTGACCACGCTTCCCAAATTTCAATTGCTTCTTGACCATTAATTGCTTCTCGCAACTCAAAATCTAAGCGTCCGAGAATTTTAACTAGCAATTGGCGATTGTATTCATGATCGTCAACAACTAACATTCGATATTTTGGTTGATTGGGAGCTAAATTAATCACGCGAATAAGTTCAGATTTGTTCTCAACTTCGACCCTATCAATAACTGTAGTTGTAACGTCAAATATAAATGTTGTGCTAGAGGGAGGTAGAGCAGTTTTCTGGTTAGTGACTTGCTGTTGGTCAGCGATGTCTAGCGCTAGGGAATCTGTCGCTGATTTTTCTAGAGATGGTGAAAAAGATTTGCCACCACTGATCACAGTTATTTCACCTCCCATTAAATTAATGAACTGACGGCTGATAGTTAATCCCAATCCTGTCCCTTCTTGTACTTGTTGGCTTGAAGAAGTTTGTCCAAAAGGTTTGAATAATTTTTCTAGTTCGTGAGGAGCAATACCAAGACCTGTATCTGAAACTTCAAAGATGATTTGACATTGAGAGTGTAGAGACATTTTAGGCAATATCTCAACAGCAGCTTTCAATTTGATTTTTACAGATACACTTCCTTGAGGAGTAAATTTAATAGCATTATTCAATAAATTAATCAGCACTTGCCGTAACTTAAGTTGATCTGTGGAAATATATTGCGGAACATCTTTAGCACATTGAAAATGTAATTGTAAACCTTGCTCTTTAGCTTGCAAATAGAAGATATTTTCTACATCGGCTAGTAAGTAGTAAAGGTCAAAATTAGTTTCATTAAGTGTCATTCGTCCCGCTTCAATTTTGGAGAGATCAAGTACTTGGTTAATTAAATTCAATAAATGTTCTCCACTACGATTAATAATACTCAGATTTTCTTGCTCTTCTGCACTCAAATTTGTATTACTCATCATGAGGTTAGAAAATCCTAAGATTACGTTCAGAGGCGTTCGCAATTCGTGGCTCATATTGGCAAGAAAAGAGCTTTTAGCCTGGTTAGCTGCTTCAGATTCTTGTTTAGCTATCTCTAATTCGGCAGTCCTTTCTTTAACTTTTTGTGCTAAATTATTGTAAATCCGGGCATTTTCTATGGAAATAGCAGCTTGAGATGATAGTAATTTTAATATTTCCACCCTGTCGGGAATAAAAGCTTTGACAGTCAAATTATTTTCTAAATAAAGTATGCCAATTAGTTTTCCTTGATTCAGGATAGGAATACATAAAACTGATTTTGGTTGCTGTTGGATGATGTAAATATCATGAGCAAAATTCGTTTCAGTTGTAGCATTGTCAACTAATAAAATTTCTTGGGTGCGTGTGACATAGTTAATGATACTGTTGGGTATTTCTTCTGGGGTGAGTGCTACTGATGGCAGCAAATTTACTAAAATTTCTGGTGTCTGGGTTCCTGTTTCGGAAAGAGCTATCGCTTCTAAAGTTAAATCACCCTGATCGTGCAAGACAAGTACACCTTTAGAAGCTCCGGCATTTTCGATCGCTACTTGCATTAAAGTAGAAAGCAAGCTTTCTAAATTGATTTCTTTTGACATAGCTTGAGAAGCTGCAATCACCGTTGCTAAGTCTAAAGCTTCTGAACCTCTTGTTGAGTTAGAAATAGCATCACCTGTCGTGACTTTACTAACCTTATCCTTGATATCAGAGTTAGTTTGTTCAATCAATTGAATGTGAGATAATAAGTTAGGATAGCGGTTTTGCAAATCTTTTAGTTTGGCTAATGCACCCCAGTGAAAGTAGGCATAATAAGCCTCAGCAAGGTAAATACGGGCAATTTTTTCTTTCCCCCATGCTAAATAAAATTTAGCAGCGAGTTCGTTAGCAAGAGCTTCTTCATTTAAATACTCATTTTCTTTAGCTCCGGCAATAGCTTTGTCATAATATTCCATTGCCTGAATATTTTCACCCATAACTCGATGCTGTTCTGCCTTAAGTAGGTCAAATTTATGCAAATAATTCATCGGCGCATGATCCGCCCAATTCCGCATCTTTGCCAAATTAGATTCTGCATTTTGGAGAATATTTTTTTGTTCATATTCTGAACTTTCAGAATATATCGCTAGCCTAGCTAGAGAATCGTAAAAATGGAAAATCGGCACAATCATTGTGGATGTTACACCAGCTAAATATTTTTCCGCATTTTTCGCATCTTCAATAGCTTTTAGGTAATTATTAAACAAATAGTTTAAAATAAGCTGAGTGCAATATACTTGGCAAGATGCTGTTTTGTGATTAATTTGAATTTGATGATTAATCACCAACTTTGTATTTTCATCTTGTTCATTTAGCTCAGTTAAGGCGATGACAGCATACTCATATATTTGCAACTTCTCTAAAGTAGCTTTTTGTTTCATTTGAGTCAGAACTTCTCCATATTTAGCCATCTCTTGCCTAACTTGCGATAGTTCCTTACCAGTAAAAAACAAAATGTTGCAGTATAAGTAAGCAGAAAGAGCCGCAAATTGTAAATCTCCCGTCTCCAAACCATTAGTGTAAGCATCCAAAAAGTTTTTTAATGTATCTTTAAGATGCACTTTCCAATGTTTTGTCCATACAGAAACGTAAAAGATAGTTTTGGTTTTAATTTCTGGAGTTTTTAACCTATCTAACAGATTTAAAGCTAGTTGACCAAATTGATAGCCAGCATCAATTTTTCCTAATCTACCGCAGAGAATTAGTCCATAATTGGTATAGGCGATCGCCGACTCTAAAGCATTTCCATATTGAATTGATAAATTGACTTGTTTAAATACAATCAGTGATAATAGTTCAATATTGGTGCTAAACAGAGAAGAGGTAATAATTGAAAATATCCTCATGGCTGCTAGCTTTTCCCGATCGGTCATTTCGGGTAACTCAATTAAGCCCTCAATTTTCTTCAGAGCCAAATTTGACTGGATTTCCTCCACGCCATCCTGAATATCTAACTGGCTTGGCTGTTCAGGAAATTCTATTCCCAAAAGTGCTAAAGCAGTGAGGGCAATTTTAATCGCTATTAGTGGTTTATTCTGACTTTGATAAGCTTTAATTTTCACTACATATATTTTCATTTTGTCCAGCACTGTCCTAGCCTGTTGCAGCACTATCTCTACCAAAGAAGACATTTCCACAAAGTCCCCAGTCAGGTATGCTGTCTCTGCTGCTGACTCATACAAGCAGAGGGTTAAGTCATATAAGTTCAGCCAACTATCTGCTGGTAAAAGTTTCTTAGAGATAGTGAAATATTTTCCAGCAGCAGTATAAGCAGTGGAAGCTAAAGCTTTACGTCCCGCAATTAAATTTAATTGAGCTAGTTCATCTCGCTCAGTTTGATTTTTCAGTAATTCCCACCCATAATTTAACTGATTGACAATATCAAAAATTCTTGTTTCTCGTTTTGACTCTGGAATCTTAGTTAAAAGTAATTGCCCAATTTTTAAATGTGTGGACTGCTTTTGAGCTTCTGGAATTAAAAGATATGCAGCTTGCTGCACTCGGTCATGTCCAAATTTGTAATGTATTTGTTCTGAATTTTGACTCTGTAATCCTAATATTTCGGGGTCATTTAAAAAATGAGTTTTGTCTTCAAAGATTATTAAGCTTTCTTGTAATGCACTAATTAAAGCCGCGGCTATTTCATCAGGCGATCGCTCGTGAGCAATTACTAAAGTATTCAAATCAAAAGAATTGCCAATACAAGCTGCTAACTTTAAAATTTCCTGGGTATTTACGGGCAGTTTTTGTAACTGAGTTGCCATAAATTCGACAACATTATCACTGGTATAAAGGGCTTTAATTTCAGCAATGTTATATTGCCAGATTCCCGTATTTTTTTTATATCTAAAGTAAATTAAGGATTGTTCATGAAGAGATTTGATTAATTGAGTCGCAAAGAACGGATTACCTTTAGTTTTATTAAATACAACTTCTGTTAAAGGCTGCACGGTTTTTTTTAAACAATTCAACGTATCAGCAATTAAGGCATTAATAGAATATTTATTGAGAGGCTTTAAGGTAATACTGTCAAACCTAACCTGATTTTTTTTAAGTTCATCCAATGTTAGCATTAACGGATGGGTTGCAGAAACTTCATTATCTCGATATGCACCAATTAGTAATAAATAGCTTGTATTGGTTTCATTCATGAACAGTTCTATCAACTTCAGAGAAGCTGTATCTGCCCACTGCAAGTCATCTAAAAAAATTACTAAAGGATGGTCTTTGGTAGCAAACACCAGAAGAATTTTTTTTAATAGCAAATAAAAACGATTATGTCCAGCATTTTCTGAAAAATCTGATACATCAGGTTGCTGACCAATCAAAAGTTCTAATTCGGGAATAACATCAGTCAGCACTTTAGCTTGTGTACCCAAAGCTGTTAATATTTTTGTTTTCCATATCTCGACTTTAATCAAGCTTTCACTAAATAGTTGTCGGATTAAATTTTGCAATGCTTGTATCCAAGCCAAAAAGGGAATATCGCGTTGAAATTGATCAAATTTTCCTTTAATAAAATAACCTCTTTGACGCACTATTACTTTGTTGACTTCATTCACTACTGCTGTTTTACCAATGCCTGAAAATCCGGATACTAATATCAATTCGATTTGATTTTGGGGATTTTCAATAGTGCGATACGCGCCTAGTCTAGAGGATTGGTTAGTTGGTTCTATATCCGCATTCCCTTTCTCTGATAATCGGTTGAAAGCAGCTAACAGGGTGGCTACTTCGGTTTCTCTGCCGTAGAGTTTTTCTGGAATAATCAAGCGGGAGTCAATATCATTTTGAGCTAATTTAAACGGAGTAATACTGGTTTTTTCTAAAAATTTTTCTCGACACTTTTCTAAATCTATTCGCAGTCCAAAAGCTGTTTGATAGCGTTCTTCAGGTGTTTTTGCCATCAGTTTTAGAACAATATCATTTAACATCTTTCCAATTGCAGAATTAATTGCTATTGGAGAAATTGGCATCCTAGCAATGTGACAGTGAAATAACTCCATTGTGTCATTGCTTTGGAAGGGTAGTTGTCCGGTGAGCAATTCGTAAAAAGTTACACCTAGAGAATAAAAGTCAGTACGATAGTCAATCCCTCGATTCATTCGTCCTGTTTGTTCTGGAGACATATACGCAGTAGTCCCTTCAAACATATTAAGGTGAACAATTTCGGGTTTTTGTCTGGGTAAAATAGAGCAAATACAAAAATCAATAATTTTTATCTGTTTAGTTTCTGGATTAATTAAAATATTCTTTGGCTTAATATCTTTATGAATAATATAGTTTTGATGTATTGTTTCTAGAGCCTGAACAATCTGGATAGCAATATGTAAGAACTCATCTAAATGTAAATTTTGGGGAACAGAAGAGGCTTCAGTCTGATTGTTAGCTCCCATATAATCAGATAACGAAATACCCCCAAAATCTTCTAAGACTAATAGATAACTATTACGGTATTTTTCTAAGCTTAGGTGTTTGATTATTCCTGGTAAATCGAGATTTTTCGCAATAGTATACTGATGGCGAAATTGCACCAATTCATTGAGGGTGGGATACTCTGAAGAGAGGAGTTTCAGAATTACGCTTTGGTCGTTGAGTGCAGAGATAGCTCTATACACCAGGCTGCGGGAACCAGAATAAAGCTGTTGAGTAATTCGATAATTGGGAATTGTGAGCATAATGGTAAATTTAGCAAGATATTTTATTTAGATATTGAGTTTTTTGGCGACATTATCAGGACTTACGCACTTGTGACACGCAGACATCTTGTCCGTACTAAATATAAGGCTGAAAATAAAGATAACTCTATATGTAGTATCTTAGCCTAGCGGGCGCGATCGCATCTTAATCGCACCTGATGAGACATCTCCAGAAATTCAATATGTGCCAGTTGAACCGCGATGAAGGAGAAAACAAAGATGTTGCGAATCTCCCTTGAGGCTGGAGTTGGTCGTGGGGATAAATTTTTTACCCAATCATACCTTAGTAACTTCATTGTAAGTATTATTACGTAAAATCTTCTTCGTTGCAAATCAGGTGTCAGTCAGTTAAGGGGTTATGACTGGACTTTTTGATCACAAACCAACTTTTCCGACTTTAACTTCCGACTTTTCCGACTTGATTTTCCATTACGATACAAGCTTTGATACTAATAAAAGTTAATTAAGCTACTTAATCATCTAAAAACTAACCTATGTCTATTTATTTCCTTTTCGAGTCAGTTTTCCTAGCTCAAAAGCTTTAAACTCATTAGACAAAAGGGTTTTAGCTGACTGCTTACCGCCTAGCCTCCGGTTCGCGCAGAGTCCCGAATAAAAGCTATTAGCTAAGTACTTACAAGAAAAGCAACTTAAGTAATAAATCAAATAAGATGACCAAACAATGGAAACACCAAAAATTATTTTAGAGGAATTGCGACAGGTCTTCACCAAAATTGCCGGAGAAGACCAAAAAATTGATCAAACAGAATTTAAGAAAGCTTTAGGACTGAAAGACGAATATTTTGCCAACAGATTATTTTCTATATTTGATACTGATAGTAGTGGCACTATCCAAATAGAAGAATTTTTAATATCTGTAGAAAACCTGGTTTTTGCCAGTACAGAAGAAAAACTAAAATTTGCCTATCAATTACACGATATCAACGGGGATGACTGTATTGAAAAAGCAGAAATTGCTGATTTGATTGCGGCTAGTTTGAATGAAAATAATCTCAGTTTCAAACCGGAACAAATTAACGATTTAGTTGATATATTGTTTCTCGAAGCCGACAAAGACAAAAGCGGGGAAATTTCTTTTGCAGAATTTAAAGCTCTCATAGGCAAATTTCCTGATTTAATTTCGGCGATGACAGTTAGTCCTGTTAGCTGGCTCAGACCTGACAAGCAAAACTCACAAGCAGTCTCTACCCCAGAAAAAAAGCGGTCAAAAAAGGCTTATATCAAGCATTATATTCAAAATAATTGGGTCAAAATTGCTTTTTTAACCCTGTATGTTGCTGTCAATTTGTTTCTTTTCTTCGGGGCAGTTGAGCGATATGCAGATTTAGGAAAAAATGTCTATGTTCAAATTGCTAGAGGTTGCGGTGCAACCCTTAACTTCAATGGGGCGCTTATTCTCATCCCGATGATGCGGCATTTTATGACTAGGCTTCGCAAAAGTAGCTTTAACGACTATTTACCCATCGATGAAAGCATTGAGTTTCACAAGCTGGTAGGTCAAGTTATGTTTGCGTTGGCAGTCGTGCATACCCTAGCGCATTTCCTCAATTACAGCACTTTACCCACTGCCTTCACTGAAAGTTTATTTGGCACAAAAGCTGGTTTATCGGGCTTTTTATTACTGCTAGTTTTCACAATTATGTGGGTAACAGCGCAAGCACCTATACGACAAGGAGGGAAATTTGCGCTGTTCTATATAGCTCACATGGGGTACGGGCTGTGGTTTATTCTGGCGTTAATTCATGGGCCAGTTTTTTGGCAGTGGGTGTTATTCCCTGGGCTGGGATTTTTGATTGAATTATTTATTCGTTGGCGAACAACAAATGATGCAACATTTGTTGTTAATGCATCTTTACTTCCTTCTAAAGTTTTAGGTTTAGAAGTTCAACGTCCAGCATCATTCCAATATCAACCAGGGGACTATTTGTTTATTAAATGTCCCAGTATTTCTAAATTTGAATGGCATCCATTTACAATTAGTAGCGCCCCTGAAACACCAGATGTCTTATCTTTACACATCCGCGCAGCAGGAAGTTGGACTGGTAAGTTATATCAACTTTTTCGAGAACAGAGGGAAGAATGGATACGTTCAAATAATTCTCAGACTGAGCCAGGGGTTCCAGTTTATTTAGATGGTCCCTATGGTACACCTAGTACACATATTTTTGAATCTAAATATGCTGTTTTAATCGGTGCTGGTATCGGTGTGACTCCCTTTGCTTCTATCCTGAAAAGTATTTTGTACCGCAATCAACATCATTCTTCTAACATAAATTTAGAGAAAGTACATTTCTTCTGGCTAAATCGAGAACAAAAAGCCTTTGAATGGTTTGTTCAACTGTTATCACAAATCGAAGTGGAAGACACTAAGAACTTGTTTGATATCAACTTATATCTCACAGGCGCACAACAAAAGTCAGACATGAAATCTAGCACGCTGTTTGTGGCAATGGATTTGATGCACTCCCAGACAAAGGTTGATTTGATCACAGGTTTAAAAAGTCAAACAAAAACTGGTCGTCCAGACTGGGATAATATTTTCCGTGACTTAGCCAAACAACACGCACCCCATCAAGTTGATGTATTTTTCTGCGGACCTCCTGGACTTTCAACACAGTTGAAGAGTCTTTGTAGCAAATACGGATTTGGCTATAGGAAAGAAAATTTCTAATCAAAATACTTCTTAAGTATGAAGTATTTGAAACACGAACTCTAATTTTGCCTAAATATACCCTTTGACAACGAATTCTTTACTGACAAATTCATTATCATGAAAGAACCTAATATGCAACCGCAAAAACCTATTCAAGCCGCCATTGAAGACTTGCAAAAAAGTCATTCTCATCCTTCCAGTAAGCGCCAGAAGTTTTTTGCTTACCTCAAGCAAAAACATCCCAATTTTCACATTTTCTACGTCTTTTTCAACATCATTGCTATATGGAATGGCTTTTTCAATATATTCGGATCATGGGCTGATGGAGTAAATTTGTTAGAAGCACCCGCCCCTGAATTTTCTCTCCCAAGTGTTCTGCGCTATTTGAGTTTATTAGCGATTGGCCTGATCATGCTTCTTTTAGATGACCTATCCTTGAAGGAGTTGTTATTTGGCAGAAAAACTACTTCAGAAAAACCTTTCAAAGTTATGAATTATAGGGAGAAATTATTTCATATCTTCAAGAACAGGTATCCAAATTTGTCTACTATTTATACTCTCATCGGAATCGTTTTCTGCTGGTGCGGTATGATTGGTCTTTTGAACAAAATTCCGATGCCACCATTTTTATTGGCGTTAATATCAGTATTTGGCGGTTTCTTCTTCCTATATATTGACGATATGAAGCTGGATGAATTATGAATCAGGCTGAAATATCCTCAAATTTAAACAAAATTCTTTCTCATCATGAAACTCAAAAAAACAAATTGGTTTAAACTCGTTTTTCAGCTAAAAGGATCAGTTATTTCAGCCATTTATATCCGGGTTATTGGTTTTGGTCTGTTTGGTTTTATTATTTCTGTTCTTTACTATTTAAAACTCCCTGTATCCCAACCTATTTTGGGAAGTGTTGTTCCCAGTATTGTCTTAGGTTTATTACTAGTCTTCCGAACTAATACCGCTTACGAAAGGTTTTGGGAAGGTCGGAGGTTATGGGGAAATTTAGTCAACGATGCCCGTAATATGGCTTGGCAAATAGGGGCAATTATGAACGACATTGAACCACAAGATCAAGCCAACAGAATTAGAGCCATGCGCCTTGTAGGTGCTTTACTTGTGTCCTGTAAATTGTATCTTAGGTTAGAACCTGTAAATAGCGAATTAGAAGCATTGATGTCTCGCTCTCAATATTTACAGCTAAAAACAATTAACAATCCACCGCTACTGATTGTTTCTTGGATAGCAGATTATCTACAACAGCAGTATAAACGTGGTAGCGATGTTTTACATTACAGTCATGTAATTTTTATGCAAACTACTGTGAAGAGTATGATGGAGTCTTTAGGACACTGCGAACGCATTTTAAGAACGCCCCTCCCCTTAGCTTATTCCATTCATCTCAAGCAACTGTTATTAATTTACTGCCTGTTATTGCCTTTTCAGTTAGTTAAGGATTTGGGATGGGGGACAGGCTTGCTTGTTAGTTTGATTAGTTTTACATTACTTGGCATTGAAGAAATTGGAATGGAAATAGAAAATCCTTTTGGTTACGATCCGAACGACTTACCTCTTGATGATATTTGCAACAATACCAAATCGGATATTGAAGAGTTCATTATTTTTAATTCTAGCCTCGCATCTCATTCAAATAATATGTGTTATGAAGAATATAATTAATCTTTTTTGATTTTTAGCGGGTTTGTTTTTGCGTAGGAGTTGATTATCAAGGTAAGGCGATGTCCAGAAATGTTGTGTTAATTGTTCATGTCTTGTTTAAGTCTTTGTAAATTAGAAAAAAACCCAAAATGAAATTAGACAAATTTGTTCTTGCACAAAATATGGCTTTCCTGGTATCTATTCCCCCGGAAAGTAATCTAGCTAAATTACTTGCTTTTTGTTTAGCTACAAAGGCTAGAGAAAATACTACAGGAACAAAAATGTTGGAGATGACTTATGAGCTAATGCAAAATCCGTCTAAGTTGCCTTATTGGACTCAAGACATTATGGGACAGGATTTAGATTACACAACAGAAGAATGGAAAGCACTGGGAGAAATGGGTATTAAGGATGCTAATGATTTTATGTCTCTTCTCTGGCAGGAATTAGAAAGCTTGAGTTTATAACTGCTGTTTTCAACATCACAAAATTTTTTAGATTACAGGGATTCTAGAAACATCATGAATAATCTACCAAAAGAGCATCTATCTTCAAAAATAATTTTCAACTCGGAAACATCTAACCAAGTAGTAGAAAACAATCATCAAGAAGGAAAAGTCTATTTCATTCGGCATGGTGAAAGTACCAGCAATGAACGTAATATTTTTGCAGGTGTATTAGATGTAGATTTGACTGCATTTGGTAGATTGCAAGCGCGTCAAGCAGGTTCTGACCTTAAGAAAAAAGGGATGAAGTTTGATGCTGTATATGTCTCTCACATGAGACGCGCACGACAAACTTGTGAAATTGCACTTGCTGAAAGTCAGGCTTTGAAATCCTCTGATATTCCTATTCAAATCGACCATCGAATTAGCGAAAAATCTTTTGGTATTTTTGCAGGTCGTAACCTGAATTTGCTGCGTCTAGCTTTGGGCTACGAAGGCTTTGAGGAAATGTTGCATTCACATAACGAAGCACCTCCGGCTGGCGAGAAGATTGGACAAGTTTATCAACGCGCTGCAAGTTTCTATGAGGAGCGAATTGTACCGCACTTAGAACGGGGTGAAACTGTCCTGGTGGTGTGCCACCAATATGTATTGGAGCCTTTAGCACTTTATTTAAGTGATTTACCACCAACTGCTTATAAACATCTGAAACTCCCTAATGGTAAAGCTCTTAGTCAAGAGGAGTTAGTCAAGTTTCGTGATAAGGAATCGGGTGGTGCAGCTTCTGTGCGTAAGCAGATCAATGATCTGTCAATTATGTGGGCAATTTTTCTCTATGCTGCTGCCTTCTTACTAGGATGCTTGGTAAGGGCGTTAAGTGCCTCCACAGGAGGAATGCCATCAGAACTATTTCGAGGAATAATTGTTGTTTGTCTGGCTGCTTCAACCTTTTATACTTACCTGGATATTGACTTTGCAGCGAGTAAACGCAAAGTAACTTCAACTGTGAAGTATATAGTCTACGGATGGATGTTAGTGAGATGGATAGTTGGGCTATTTTTAATATTTTCGGGAATCTTGTATCAAAGCCCAGGCGATTTGTACAAAGTTATGTGGGTGCTGTTTTTGATGGTTCCACCCGCCCTGACTTCCCCAGTTTTATCGGTACTTTGGGGCGGTAATCTTTATCCTTCGGCTATCTTATCTAGGACTTTATCAATCATCGCTCCAGTTGCACTGGTTGTGACATTTGGCTTGGCAAAACAATTACCAATTAACAATTCAAGCCTGATATTTTTCGGGATTATTCTCATTGTTGGTCTGGCAATACCAGGAGCGATAGCTCAGTTTTGGCGTGACAAATCTCCTGTTGAGTCAAACCATCACAGTAAGAACTGGAAATTTATTGGAGTGCTTGCTGTCGCATTAATGGCTTTGGCTACAGGGTTTCAGTTTACTCCATCAACATTTATTTCCGATTTATTGTCATCAACCGATCCGACCCGCTCACTAGCCTGTTTGCAACAACTAGCAGTGGCAACATTAGTTTTTATCTTAATCCGTGTCTCTGCCGTATTAACTTCAGTATTGACAACAGGCAAGCTGAATAAAGCAGAAGCTAAGGATGCTTATATCCTGCTTGTGAATCCCAACTTTTTCCTTTGGGCATCTCTTTTCGTGGGAGTTACTACAACTGCAAATCCAGAAGCTGTAAAATATGCAATTTTTTGGGCAGCATTAGGGTTTTTCTCCATACCACTCGTCGAGCAGATATTGTTTATGAATTCATTTGGTAATGAATTATTGAGAGAAACTTTACGCTCTTCGAGAATGGCAACAGAAGATATCAGAAAGCTTTTCCTTGAATTGGATACAGATGGAAGTAAGGCACTCGATAAAGACGAAATTATGGAGCTTTTAGGCCGAATAGAAGATATGACAACAGGTGAACGTAGCTCACAAGAAATTAGGAGATACATAACTGATTATCTGTTCAACACTCTTGACGCAGATAAAAATGGCACAGTTGATTTGCAAGAGTTAGAAGAGTATGTATCAACCTATGGGTTAGTTGCTAACCTTAACGTTGTTTCTGCTGCTGCATCTCCAGGTTCATTAGGAATTTAGATAGAATATTCAAAATACTTGAAGAATATCAAGTTATTGTATGAGCTTATTTCAAGTAATTAAAAGTAAAATTTTAACGATATATTTATATATTTTAAATCCTTTACTTTTGATTTTTGACTTGTCTAAAAATTGAAATTAAGGAAAAATATGTCGTTAAACGTTGAACTTTTAGAGCAAAGTTTTGATAAAATTAAACCCCGTGCTAATGAATTTGCAGCCAGTTTCTATGAGAATTTGTTTCAAGCCCACCCAGAGGTGAAACCGCTATTTACCCATACTGATATGGGAAACCAAGAGAAAAAGTTGTTAAATTCTCTGGTTTTGGTAGTTGAAAATCTCCGCAACCCAGAAGCTTTGGGGCCAGTTCTCAATGCTCTAGGAGGTAGACACGTTGGCTATGGAGCGATTCCCAAATACTATGGGCCAGTGGGAGAAGCTCTGCTGTTGACCTTTGAGCAGTATTTGGAAGAAGATTGGACTCCTGAAGTTAACAAAGCTTGGCTAAATGCTTATCGAGCAATTACTGCTTTGATGTTAAAAGGTGCAGGTGTAGATTATGCACCAACTCAAGTTAAATCAGAGATAGCCGCAAATTCCAAACAACCAGTAGCGACAAAACCAATTGAGCAAAAAATCAAGGAAATTCCACAAGTAGAAACAGCCGAGCCAATATTAACAGAAATACCAGAGGAAGAATCTTCCGAGTTACCTGTAGATTTACTAGAAAGCACTTTTGCAAAAGTTAAACCCCGTGCTAATGAATTTGCAGCCAGCTTCTATGAGAATTTGTTTGAAACCCACCCAGAGGTAAAACCGCTATTTACCCATACTGATATGGGAAACCAAGAGAAAAAGTTGTTAAACTCTCTGGTTTTGGTAGTTGAAAATCTCCGCAACCCAGAAGCTTTGGGACCAGTTCTCAATGCTCTAGGAGGTAGACACGTAGGCTATGGAGCGATTCCTAAATACTATAGACCGGTGGGAGAAGCTCTGCTGTTGACCTTTGAGCAGTATCTGGAAGCAGATTGGACTCCTGAAGTTAACAAAGCTTGGCTAAATGCTTATCGAGCAATTACTGCTTTGATGTTAAAAGGTGCAGAGGAAGAATCTTCACCTAAAGTTATCCAAGCTGAGAAACCTGCTGTTTTACCAAAACCTGTCCAAGTTGAGAAACCTGTTATTGTATCAAAACCTGCAACATTAAAAACCCAAATTCAAAAAGAATCTCAGCTATTTCAGCCCTCAGCAGAGCTAGAGAAAAAATCTCTGATATCAATTCAGTTAGATGGTGAAGTTTTAAAAGAAATTATCAATAATTTTACTGCTAATTATCAGAAATTTCAGACGAAAATATCAGAACAGCCAATCAGTGAAGTCCTTAAACAACTTCCTGCTAAACTTATTGATGCTTTCTGGATAGCACCAGTATGGTTAGTCGCTATTGGTTCGGCAGTTATTTTTACAGTAGTTCTTGTAATTGTCGATGACAACTCTTTACTAGCAGAGGTTTTGGGTGCTGCTGATACTATCAGTTTGGTAGTTGCGCTAGTTCTATTCATTAAAGAAGCTCCAGATCGCAGAAAACAATTTCATTATCAAGCCTGGGGTACGGTTGATGCAGCCCACGATGTTAAAGTGAGTTATGCGAGAATTTTGGCACTGCAAGATTTGAATGAGGATGGTGTTTCTCTGAGAGGTTTGGATGCTCCGGGTGCGGAGTTGGTAGATATTAATCTCTCTCATGCCAATTTGAGTAAAGCTAATTTAATGGAAAGCGATTTGACAAATGCTAATTTGAGTTATGCCAATTTAGATAATGCTAATCTCAGTCAGGTTAAACTGAGTGGTGCAAATTTGAGTCATGCAAAATTGGGGTTTTCTCGTTTGATTAAGGCTAATCTTAATAGTGCAAATCTGAGTAATGCTAATTTAATTTGTGCAGATTTAAGTGATGCAAACTTGAATGGTGCAAATTTGAGAGATGCTAGTTTGAGTGGTGCAAACCTAGCAGGAGCTTACCTAACTGGTGCTAATCTCAAAAATGCTAAGGTGAGCGATTATGAACTGAATAGTGCTTTCCTGGAAGGTGCGATTATGCCTGATGGCTCAAAGTATAAATCTGTGGAAGATCGGACTAAAAATAAATAAATTTATGTCCGATCTAAATATTTCTTTTGAGTCCAAAAGCAGTCTGAAATTGCAGCATACCCAGGGGATCATCCTGCTTGTGGCTGTAACTATTTTCTGGGGAACGACCTTCCCTCTGGTTAAGCAAACAATTGTTAGCCTTTCTCCGGGAACGCTGATCGCCGTTCGTTGCTCCTTAGCAGCACTAGCTTTTGCTGTGCATTTGCGTGACTTGAATATGCGATCGCTCCGGGATGGCACAATCTTGGGATTGCTGCTGTTTGCCTCTTTAGCAACCCAGGGGATGGCGCTTGAGACGATCTCTGCTAACCGATCAGCATTCATAGCTAGCATGAATGTCATCTTAGTCCCGCTCTTGGGACAGCTACTTGGTCAGCGTGTACTGGTTACGACTTTCCTCGCCGCCGGACTGGCTTTAGGTGGTGTTGGTGTCATGTCTTGGGAGGATGGAGTCTTAGGCATCGGTGATCTGTTGATGGTAGGTGACGTTCTCTGTTATGCCGCCTATATCATGACGCTTGAAGCGGTCACGCCACGTCACTCACCCTTGTCACTGACCGCAGTCCAGATATTGGTAGTAGGAGTACTGGCCACCCTCTGGTCAGCCCCCGAACTAATTGGAGAGCTTCAGGCGCTGACAACGAACTGGACAAACTTGATTCCGATTGTCTACTTAGCTTTAGTTACCGCCGCCACCACTTGGCTACCTGCGATCGCTCAGAACTCTGTTTCGGCTCAAGAGACGGCGATCATCTACACCTTTGAGCCTGCGGTTGCAGCAGTATTCTCGTTTTGGCTGCTAGGCGAAAAGCTGGGAGTACGGGGTTGGCTTGGCGCAGGGATGGTACTAGCCGCAATGATTCTTAGCCAGATTCCCATGATCAATTTCCCCATCAAAATCAAACCTCTTTCTCAAGAACCAGCGAAGGCTCAAGAAGATGTGAGTGAGTTCGCTCAAAAGTTAGAGTTTGAGCCTATGGAAGAAAAATTGCCTGAACAGAAGATGTGTGGGGGTTTGCTGAAGTAAGTGCTATTAAATACAGCACATTTCATTTTTGTAGATACCTTCGGGAGGGCAGTCCTTGCCCTCCTCCACAACATTTT
Organism: Nodularia sp. LEGE 04288; assembly: GCF_963896525.1. NCBI lineage: Bacteria > Bacillati > Cyanobacteriota > Cyanophyceae > Nostocales > Nodulariaceae > Nodularia > Nodularia sp. LEGE 04288. The sequence goes on along the minus strand of NZ_CAWQOY010000011.1, from coordinate 76,543 downwards.
CACTATTGCTTTTGTACCTCAAATACCTGCAACCTGCTGTATGTGGAGAAAATTTCTATCGGGATAATGAAGGACTACTTATAGTTTATGCTTAAATCACCTTCTGGGTTGCTATATATGGAGATTATTTGGAAACAATTTCAGGAAACTCTACTTGATTCAAACATAACTATTGCAGATATACCTATGAATAAAATATTTTTGATCGTCACCATCATGACGCTGACACAGCTGTTGAGAGGATTGTTTTTTTCGATAATCATCAAGAGAATCAAACATTTTACTAGCGGAACTGAGACTACACTGGACGATGAATTAGTCGAGATTCTGGAGGAACCATTAGGGTGGCTGATTTTCATCGCTGGACTTTGGATAGTGCAGTTAATTTTGGCAGAGAATCTCAAGCCTCAAGTCAGTGAGATACTGGGTAAGACTCTCAGTCTGATCGCTATTGTTGCCGTTGCATATATTGTTTACCGTGCTTCTCCATTGTTAGGAGAGATACTGAGAAAACTGACGCTGAACACCAAAACGGAACTAGACGACTTGCTTGTACCCTACGTGCCTCGTCTGTTTCAGACGGTGGCGATCGCTATTGTAGCTTTGAAGGCAGGTGAGGTGTTGTTAGGCGCATCTGCAAATGCGCTGGTTGGTCTATTAGGGGGAGCGGGAATCACGTTCGGTTTATTGCTGAAGGACATTATCTATGACTGGTTCTGTACCATCATTATTTATACGGATAATCTATATCGACCTGGTGACTGGCTGGTTGTGGATGGAATAGATAGTACTGTTGAAGTCCTAGAAGTCGGCATCCGAACTACAAAGCTTCGTCTAGCAAAATGGGACTCTATCAAAAAGATACCCAATTCCACAATGATTACTGGAATTGTCGAGAATTGGTCGCAAAATCCTGGCTCTGAAGAATCATTTGGCATTAACTTAACTCTGAAGATTGATAGTATTTCGGCGGAAAAAACTGCGCTAATTTGTGAGGCAATTCAGAAGCTACCTAAGTCTATTGATTCCTTACATGACGGATGTGATGTTTGGTTGGATAGACTTGAACAGAATGCTCGCATCATAAATATTCGAGCTTTTAATAACAATATGGATTTATACTTTAACGCTTGTGAAAAATTAAATTTAGCAATATTGGTACTACTGGAAGAACAGGGTATAGATACCCTACACGTGGAATTTAGAACATACTTGGACAGCTATAAGCAGACTTGGGGAAAAACTGATCAAGCGACAAATTGATGTTGCACTTTCCCTGGAATCAGAGTTTGGGGGAATGGCATTAAGATAATGGCAAATTGATTATTTACAAGGCTTTTAGGTATGGGGTGTGGGGAATTAAAAAGATGTTGAACTCTAGGAAGTACTAAAATTCAATGTCTAATGAACTACACCCAACACCATACCCTGAGGAGGTTTCACTCTCATTTCCCTCTGCCTCTTCGTTAAAACCTCAAAACTTTTGGGGTTTTTAGGCGGGAACGTTTTTTAATTCGGGGATGAAAGCCGGGAAAAGAGTTGATTAACGCTTCGCTATGGCATCTACCACACTTTCAAAAATGAGCAGAGAGTTTTCTACCATCGTATTCAGGGTATCAAGCAGGGGATTAATTTCGCAGATTTCCCAACAACATACCCGTGGATCTTTGACCAACGTTTCATTGAGCAGCCGCGCTTCTTCAAGAAAAATGCCATGAGGAGCCGGAGTCCCTGTTCCCATGCAAATCGAGGAATCCATGCTATCCACGTCAAAAGTGACGTAAATCAGATCCACCCCATTTAATTTTGCCAAACAGTGTTGTGCTACGACATCCGCACCCCAGGTACGAACTTGCTCGGCGGTCATATTCAGGATGTGGTGTGTTTCAATCAGGTGATCTTCTGCTTCTTCGGTATCTCGCACTGCCACATACACCAGATCGTCAATGCTCAAATTGGCACCATTTCCTAATCCTAATGCTTTGCAGAGATTCCACATTTCTAGGGTGTCTGAGTCTAAGTCATTGATTTGTTTGGCGAAGTTATCAGTGCCAGTAGCGATCGCCACTGGCATTCCATGCATATTCCCCGATGGGGTCGTATAGGGTGAATGAATATCGGCATGAGCATCAATCCAGACGACTCCTAAACGGCTATGGGGAAAGGCTTTTTTGATGCCAGCGATCGTTCCCGCCGCCGTTGAATGATCTCCTCCCAGTACAACTGGAAACAACCCCGCCTGTAGGGTTTGTGCCACCAGTTCACTCGTTCCAGTCAACACTTTATACAATGCATCAATATACTTGGCGTGGTTATGTTTGTTTCCCAGGGCATCTGCCTTATTTTCTGTTTGCACTTTCAGACTATCCAGACTCAAAACACCATTCTCGGCGTGCATGAGGGCAGACTGTTTTTGGATTGCAGCTTCTCTCAATGCGGCCGTTCCCATAGATTGACCGCGCGTTCCTGCTCCCAATTCAGAATCAACTTCAATCAGGGCAATTGAGGAAAACTCGGCAACTTTCTTGTACTGAAGCAAAGTCTTTTTGAAACTGCGTAAGGCTGCGATGGAAATCTTCAGAGGCGATTCAGAAGTCTGACTCACAATAAACTCTTCAAAATCAATTTCACCATCTCCATCTAAATCGACTGCTTTCACCGATGCGGCAATTTCTGCATCGCTGGCTGTGGTATTGAAACAGCGAATAACTTGCGTGAACTCATCAACGGATAATTTGCCACTACCATCAACATCAATCAGATGGAACACTTGTCGTAGATCCGCCGCCATGTCCATATCCTGGCGGTTTGCCATCCATTCAATGAAAGCATCCCGTGTCACGATATCGTTGGTTTTGAGTACATTCAACAGGTTAGTCCGATCTTGAGTCGAAACGCCTTTTCCCAGAACTTCGAGAGCATCCACGATTTCCTCATGAGTGATGAAGCCATCACCATTAGCATCAAACAATTGGAAAACATGGTCAAATTCTGCATATTGTTGAGATGTAATTGATGTGGTTGTAGTCATGGTTAAGCACCTGTTTTGGAGATTTTTACGAGTATTGTTAGCGATCGCGTTCAGCGCAACTGAGAAATCTGGCTTTGGGAGAAAACTTTTTGGTTAACTGATTATTGATTAATCGGACAGCAATATATAGCACAACCATTTGAAGTCAATCAAAAGTCTATAAAATCAGCTTTTTGACTTTTGACTTGACGGCTGTACTAGGCTTTGATATCCCCTACCCCTGAAAAAAAGGGATTCTGATTGTCTCTCTCAACCTATCAGGATGTTAGGGTGATTTTTGCGTAAGTCTTACTTTTAATTTGTCTAAAAAAAAACTTAAATATATTATATGGATGAAATAGCCAATTTCATCGAGCAATCCGACTTTTAGGCGCAATAATCCTGACTTTTCCGACCTTCTTTGTGATCAAGTCGGAGATGATGAGGATGTTTGAAAAATCGCAAAGTATTCTGAAACCCCTGCTTCCTACTGTGTACACACAAATCCTACCTGTCTTCGTTTGTGCCTATCTTGCCCCCTAAATCCCCCAACTCTGGGGGACTTTAAAAATTCTTGTTCCCGATAATTCGGGGTTAGGGGGCGGTTCGGTGAAGGCTTGACTAAATTCGATCACTTGTGTGTACAGGGTAGCCAGAAATTCAGTTCCTAGTACAAGTTGGCGTAAATAAACAGACCATTCAAAACCCATGAAAAGCCCATTTTATAAGCTTTTTGACTTTTGACTTTTGACTTTTGACTTTTGACTTCCGCCTTGCGGTACTAGACCTTGCAAAGTCCGGGTGAGGCAGTGCTGTTACAGCAACGATAATTGTTCATTAGGCGGCTTAAAACCCAAATGCTTGTAGGCTGAGGTTGTGGCGATTCTGCCACGGGGAGTCCGGCCTAAATAGCCAATTTGCATTAAGTAAGGTTCATAAACTTCTTCAATTGTTTGGGTATCTTCACCTGTAGCGGCGGCAATTGTTTCTAATCCTACGGGACCACCATTAAATTGTTCAATTATGACACTCAGCATTCGGCGGTCTGTCCAATCTAAACCGCATGGGTCTACTTGAAATAGTTGTAATGCCTCGGATGCAACGGTTTCATTAATCTCACCTGATGATTTTACTTCAGCGTAATCACGTACACGCTTAAGTAACCTATTGGCAATCCGGGGTGTGCCTCTGGAACGCCGAGCAATTTCTATCGCCCCATCATCGGCGATGGGAGTTTTGAGAAAATCGGCACTTCTTAACACAATTTGCCTGAGTTCGTCAACTTCGTAAAATCGCAGCTTCTGGACTAAGCCAAAGCGATCGCGTAATGGTGAACTCAGCGCCCCTGCACGAGTTGTGGCTCCCACGAGAGTAAATTTGTTCAGTGGTATACTTCTGATGCGAGCGCCAGCACCCTTGCCTACGGTAATATCTAAACGATAATCTTCCATAGCTGGATAGAGAATTTCTTCGGTCATCCGCGAAAGACGATGAATTTCGTCAACAAAGAGGACATCTCCGGGTTTAAGGTTAACTAGTAGCCCGACAATATCTCTGGGACGTTCTAGCGCTGGCGCACTGGTAATTTTGTAGTCAACTCCCATCTCTGATGCTAAAATCATTGCCATTGTTGTTTTACCCAATCCCGGAGGTCCATATAGCAGCAAGTGATCCAGCACCTCACCCCTTGACTTAGCTGCTTTGATGGCAATATCTAGCACATCCTTTAAGTCTTTCTGTCCAATGTAATCAGCAAATTGCTGAGGTCTGATACTCTCTTCTTGCTTACCTTGTTCGTCAGTAGCAGCTTCAGGTTGCAAAATGTTCTGATTTGCAGGTGCGGGGGCCGACTCCCGATGCGGCTTTGGTTCTCCGTTGGGTTCTTGAGGCTGTTTTTTCGAGGAGATTATCGCCATAATTCAGCTATCACCTTTGACTTGAGGACTGTTTGAGGGCTATCTACGCCGCAATGGCTGCGAGTAAACACGAGAAAAGGGGCAAAAATTTTCGGCGAGAACTACACGCGTCAATTTAGAATTTAAATTCCAGTCGATTACCCAGGAGTGAAAAAGTTATTATGTTATCTAAAAGAATCTTACCGTGCTTAGATGTGAAGGCGGGACGGGTTGTAAAAGGAGTTAACTTTGTAGACCTCAAGGATGCCGGCGATCCGGTGGAACTGGCAAAGGTTTACAATGAAGCCGGTGCTGATGAGTTAGTGTTTCTGGATATTACAGCTACTCATGAAGACCGGGATACAATTATTGATGTGGTGTACCGCACTGCTGAACAGGTCTTTATTCCGTTGACTGTGGGTGGTGGGATTCAATCCTTAGAAAATGTTAAAGCTTTGTTACGAGCAGGGGCTGACAAGGTTAGTATTAATTCGGCGGCGGTACGTGATCCAGACTTAATAAATCGGGCAAGCGATCGCTTTGGTAATCAATGCATCGTTGTTGCAATTGATGCCAGACGCAGGGTTGACCCCAACAATCCTGGCTGGGATGTGTATGTGCGAGGTGGGAGAGAAAATACTGGTTTAGATGCCTTACGTTGGGCGCAAGAAGTGGAAAGACGAGGTGCAGGAGAATTACTGGTGACAAGTATGGATGCAGACGGAACTCAAGCTGGCTACGACTTAGGTCTAACAAGAGCGATCGCCGAATCTGTACAAGTTCCCGTCATTGCTTCTGGTGGTGCAGGTAATTGTGAACATATTTATACGGCATTAACTGAGGGTAAAGCCGAAGCTGCATTACTAGCATCATTACTGCATTACGGACAATTAAGCGTGGCAGAAATTAAGAACTATCTGCACGATCATTCAGTACCAGTACGGTTGTGTTACTGATTTCCAAAACGTCATCAAAATTTAACCACATCCATCATCAGTTAGATACAGTTCTCTCAAACAGTGTTAACATTGGTTTACAAGTATGAATAAATATTAATAATATTATGTTGATTGTTATTTTACTATTTGACGTAGCGTTAGTAGCGTGGTCACTGCACCTCATGGAAAAAGCCGTACAGCATAAAGAGTTTTCGTTAATGCTGGCGGGGACATTAGTGGCGCTGGCTGCTGCTGCTATGTTGGTAGTCTATTTCCTCATGGGACACTGTATGACTTATTTGTTACAAGTGTCCTAAAACATCCTGTTTCATCGACGATATATATTACATTTAATCAATTTGACTGGACAAAGCTCAAATATTAAGAAAATATTAAAATTCTGTGTAGTAAATTAAAATACTAGAACTCCTGAACATACACTCAAGAAATATCAGCCTTGGCTAGAAGGTCACATATTCCGGTAATGCGAAACCTTTGACGCACTCGGCATATCTTGATTCATTAAGTATGCTGAGTGCGTACTAACTAAATTAATAGCCGAATCTAATCTGTCCTCTACCACTTGAAGGACGGATGTCTGAGTGTACAAACCCTTTGTTCACTGCATCACCTACTGCGGTAAATTCTGGTGTTGCCATTAAAATACTATGCCACTGCCGTAAGTCACCACGATTTAGTGGACAAGTATCAATTGCCCTCCCAGGAATGTGCTGTGAGTTACGCACGCCTATACGAAGCGCCGCAGGGCGATAACCTGAATTAACACCTACAGGTTTGCCATACTTAGCACGCGCTTTGCCAAATACTACAGCCAACGCCCTGATATTTCGCACAATATCTTCAGTATTTGGGATTCTGCGCGGGTCAAAATCTTTTGTCATTTCACCCCAGGTTAGAGGGATATCAGGAACAATAAATTCATTCGTGTAGACTAACCCTACCACTGGCAAGGTAACGCTTTTTCCGGTGCGTGTTCCTGCATTCTCTATAAGCTTTGTGGGTTGGTTATCTAGCTGCTCTGTAATAACGTGCTTTTCGGCGTGAACAATTAAAGATTGAGCCGTAGATACTCCTATATAATCCGGGTAATCTAAATATCTTTTTTCCTTAAAATCTGTAAAAGCTTTGAGTGTTTCCGGGCCAACTTTACCATCAACAGAAACTCCTAGTATTTGCTGTATTTCTTTGATCACCTCAGCACTTGCTTCAGTGATGTGCATTCCTTCAACGATGGACTCTAAGCTTGGATACATAATTTAAAGGCACAAGTAAACTCCTTTTATTATAAGTATAAAAGACATTATATTGACACTGCAATTGCTGTATTGCTGCCTCAAAATACAATCACTATTTTTATGTTAGGGAGCATAAAAAGATTTTTAAGGAGTGGAGGAAGTCAAAGGTTTAGTTAAGGAAATCAACCATAAATCAAAATAAACCTGACTTAATTTTATATAACTTAACAATTGCCTTGTTGAAAATTGACATAAGCTGCCATATAATTGATTAATACGACAACTTCAGAAAAAACACCTAATAGCTCAAAGCTATATATAGGGCATCTGTAGAGGGTCGCATGGGGCTATAGCACAGTTGGTAGCGCGTCTCAATGGCATTGAGAAGGTCAGCGGTTCGAATCCGCTTAGCTCCATATTTTAATAATCCAGTCACGAAAGCTGGAATTGTAAATTTGGTATTGGGTTTGATCTCCGGGTTTTCGCCGTTGCAGGAACTCCAGCCAATTTTCTAGTATTTACTTCCTCCGCGTCCTCTCCTACGAGACCTACCGTGTACACACAAGTGATCGAATCGCCCCCTAACCCCCAATTATGGGGGAACAAGAATTTTCCAAGTCCCCCAAACTTGGGGGATTTAGGGGGCGAAACAGGCTCAAACGCAGGCAGGAAGGACTTGTGTGTAGACCGTAGCCTACGAGACGCTGCGCGAACTCCGCCTCAGTGGTTCAATACTCTTCCCCATTAGCCAAATACACGCCCAAGGAATCAATCGACCAAACCTAAAATACTGATATTTCATCCTTCTTGTGGCTGGCTTAAAACATTAAAATTTACCATAATTCTCTATCTTTCTATAGTGCCTGACATAGAACCAAAATTTCTAACCTTAAAAAAGTCCAAAAATTAAATTTCCCACCTTTTTAGATCAAAAATATCATCAAACGGGAGGCTTTTATGACATCTACCAACATTAATCCTGTCCAGCAAAGCGCATCCAAATTTAAACAGTTGGATATAGATGATAGATTAGGAGTAATAGGGCGACTTTATACCGAAATTGCGGAGCAACTTCCTGCTGATATGATCGATGCCTTACCAACACAAAAAGCAGCAGAGTTAGTAGCACAAATTCAGCAAATTTCCCCAGAAGAACAACTTTATGCTTTGCGTGATTTGCTACCAGCTACAAAAAATGATCAAGATGAAATCATGCTTGATCCACATCCTACCAAAGCCACAGTAGAACTTGCACAAGGCGGAACCACAATTCCCACAGGTGAGTATGGCGCAATGAAACCTGAAGCTAAGGTGGCTTTTTGGTCTCTGTTAGCGGAAAGATTGGGAACTACAATCATCGATATTCCCCATGACTATAGCCTTTCTCAACCTGCAACAGAAGTATTGAACTCCCTCAAATCATTAGAACCTAACGATTTAGTATACTTCTTAAAGCAGGTGCTATAAGTAGAAATATAGATCCCCGACTTCTTTGAGAAGTCGGGGATCTGAGCCTCTCATTATGTGCAATACTTTTATTTTTTACCTGTAATCTGTTTAATTAAATTGCCAATTAAAGGTAACTGTTCTAATACCATCTTTATTAATTATACAGTATTTATTTCAGATAAGCGGTCATCTTGACGAAGTTGTAAAACTCCAATCAAGACAATAAATATAGTTGTGCCAATAATTGTTAAAGCTAGATAAGGCAATGGTAATGAGCCGCCGAAAAATGCAATCATACAAAATACAATTACAAATACAAATACAAATAAATAGAACATTCCATTTCTAAACGCAGATGGCAATTTAACTTGCTCTGCTGGTTGAAGTTTTTCTTCATTATTAGAATTTTGTGTCATCTCATTATTTCCTTGTTGAACTTGTGCCTTCCTCTTTTAATTGTCGGAAATAATCTTTAATTGCCTCCAGACCTTTTTCTACAACTTCCAGTGGTGGCTTTTCAATGGAGTTGTTGTCTAAATAAAGTTCTGTGAGATTTTGGAGACGGGCGATCGCATCAGGCAATGTGGTGATTTGGTTGTCGCTTAAATCCAGTTGGGTGAGATTTTGGAGACGGGCGATCGCATCTGGGAATATGGTGATTTGGTTGTCGCTTAAACCCAGTTCCGTGAGATTTTGGAGACGGGCGATCGCATCAGGCAATGTTGTGATTTGGTTGCGGCTTAAATCCAGTTCCGTGAGACTTTGCAGACGGGCGATCGCATCTGGGAATATGGTGATTTGGTTGTCGCTTAAACCCAGTTCCGTGAGATTTTGGAGACGGGTAATCGCATTTGGGAATGTGGTGATTTGGTTGCGGCTTAAATCCAGTTGGGTGAGATTTTGCAGACTGGCGATCGCATCAGGCAATGTTCTGATTTTGTTGCCGCCTAAATACAGTTCTGTGAGACTTTGCAGACTGGCGATCGCATCAGGCAATGTCGTGATTTGGTTGTCGCTTAAATCCAGTTGGGTGAGATTTTGCAGACTGGCGATCGCATCAGGCAATGTTCTGATTTTGTTGCCGCCTAAATACAGTTCCGTGAGACTTTGCAGACTGGCGATCGCATCAGGCAATGTTCTGATTTGGTTGCGGCTTAAACCCAGTTCCGTGAGACTTTGCAGACTGGCGATCGCATCTGGGAATATGGTGATTTGGTTGCCGCTTAAATCCAGTGAGGTAAGACTTTGCAGACGGGCGATCGCATCAGGTAATGTGGTGATTTGGTTGTTGTATAAATTCAGTGAGGTGAGATTTTGCAGACGCGCGATCGCATCAGGCAATGTCGTGATTTGGTTGCCGCTTAAATCCAGTGAGGTAAGACTTTGCAGACGGGCGATCACATCAGGTAATGTGGTGATTTGGTTGTTGTATAAATTCAGTGAGGTGAGATTTTGCAGACTGGCGATCGCATCAGGCAATGTCGTGATTTGGTTGAAGCTTAAATCCAGTTGGGTGAGATTTTGCAGACTGGCGATCACATCAGGCAATATTGTGATTTGGTTGCTGCCTAAATACAGTGAAGTGAGATTTTGCAGACTGGCGATCGCATCAGGGAATCTGGTGATTTGGTTTCCGCTAAAATGCAGTTGTGTGAGATTTTGCAAACTGGCGATCACATCTGGCAATGTCGTGATTTGGTTGTTCCTTAAATCCAGTTTTTTGAGATTTTGCAGACTGGCGATCGCATCTGGCAATGTCGTGATTTGGTTGTTCCTTAAATTCAGTGTGGCGAGATTTTGAAGCCGGGCGATCGCATCAGGCAATATTGTGATTTGGTTGTAGCTTAAGTTCAATACTTGTAACCAGTTGCAATCAAATACCTCAGCAGGAATGTCTGTTAATTTTTCCTTGTCATCAGCGTTCCAATCATTGCTTAAATCCAATTCCTGAAGCCGCTTCTCCTTTACTTCCTGGATTTTTTCCCAGACGCGTTGAGGTATTTGTGACATATTTGTGCCTTGCAGATAAAAGAAATGTTGCGCCTTGCGCCTGTCAGCAACCACATTGTTAAAAGCTATTTACACCAGCATTAACTAGTTTTACGGAATTATCAGGTCAAATATAGCGCTTTTTGGTTAAATACAGCAGTACCCCATCGTAGCGTGTGTTACTCGGCACATCCTAAAATTTCGGTGCGTTAGGACTAAAGCCCATAACGCACCCTACTGGCGTGGCAAGCTTAAATTAGTGCATAAGCATAAAGATTGTGGGGTGGGCTACTGGTCCCTCCAGAACAGGCAAGACGTGTACTGAGCTTGTCGTTCGCGTAGCGTGGCGTTAGCCATAGTATGCTTGTTCCACAAGAGAAACATAATGCAACATTTTAGGCTTGTCAGTCCACTAGTACAACAGGGCGTAAATAAACAGACCATTCAAAATCCATGAAAAGCCCATTTTATAAGCTTTTTGACTTTTGACTTTTGACTTTTGACTTCCGCCTTGCGGTACTAGTTGTATCCTAGAAAAAATGCGATCGCTTAGTTTGGACTCTAAAATCCCAAATCCCAAATTGAGTGACACTAAATAAAGCCAATGCGATCAGGAGGCCAAAAACGAAATGCTGCCCGACCGATGATATTTTGTCTCGGTAAAAACCCCCAGTAGCGAGAATCGTTACTATCGTTGCGGTTATCTCCCATGACAAAAAACTCTTCTTCTGGAATTTGTACGGCGGGAAATGGCTGATTGGGGGGTTCGGCGATGTAGTCTTCTTCTAAAGCTTCTCCGTTCAGGTAAACTTTACCGTTAGTGACTTTGAGTATCTTTCCAGGGACACCAATGACGCGTTTAATAAAGGCTTGGTCTGGGGGATATCCCCGGCTTTGCAGTTCTGCGGGAGGCTGAAAAACGATAATCTCTCCAGCTGCGGGAGGGTGAAAACGATATGAGACTTTTTCTACTACCAAGCGATCGCCTGTGTGTAAGGTAGGTAGCATTGAGTCTGATGGGATATACCGGGGTTCGGCGATAAATGTTCTGATCAGGATGGCTAAACATAAGGCGATCGCAATCAGAGTCAGATTTTCTAGCCAACTACTCCATCCTTTCGATGACGTAGCAGCTGGTTTTGCATCACTTTCGTGAGGAGTCATAAAGATTTCAGCCAGTTCAAAATGTGGGACGAATACCTTGATTATTTTGGCGCTAAAGGTATGCTTTTGACATTTTCACCCATTCCCAGAGTGAATATTTGCTTTTGTTACCGATTGATCAATTTTAAAACTTTTCTTTGGATGAAAGGGTCTGTTAATTTATGAACTATAAGTGCCAACACTTTTAGGTAGAAACAACAAAAAAATCTCCGTAATTGTTTGCATTTTTGAATTGGTAAGAAAGCATATGACTACTATGACATCTACATTCTGGCGTTTTTCCTACACTGTACTGACAACATTTTGTTTGTTGGGGCTGACAGGGGCTTCGGCTGTTGATAGCAAAAATCAGGATGTAGAACTGAGAGTTGGGATTGTACAGCGATTTGGCGAGAATCTCCAAGTCAAGTTGCAACTGGAACCAACATCAGGCGATCGCTTACAGCTTAGATTTACAGAAGGTAATCAGCAAAAAACCTTAGTCACCCAAAACCCAGTCAATCTAGAAACAGTCATGGAACCTTTACCGAAACCTGAAGTGGAGGAGGTAGTGGTTTTAGGTACATACCGCACCTTTGAAACTGCGGAAAACAGCGCCGAAAATTGGCGTTCTCAGGGAATAGAGGTAGAAATAGCCCAACCAGAACGCTGGCAAGTTTGGGCTAAACGGGATGTTTACAGTAGTCCCTTGCTGCGACGGTTGCTATTTCAGGGCGTACAAGCTGCGGGAAAGGAAATGGCATATATCGATACGAAAATTTTGCCAGAAGTGCCGCGAGTGCGTTGGTTGGTCAACGGTAACAGTTACAGCCCCAATAATTTAGAAATTAGTACAAATAACAACTTAATTCGGGTCAAAAGAGGCGAAAAACTCGAAACTAATCGTCTCTATCCCGGAAGTCTGACTTTACAGCCCAATGCCTATGGTACATATACTTTAGTGAATGAAGTACCTCTAGAAAGCTATTTGCGTGGGGTTGTACCTCACGAAATTGGCACAAGTGCGCCAAAGGCCGCCGTGGAAGCCCAAGCCATTCTCGCCCGGACTTATGCTTTAAGGAATTTGCGGAGATTTGTGACTGATAACTATCAGTTGTGTGCTGATACTCACTGTCAAGTTTATTACGGTTGGAGTGGCACAGCCCCTAGTACCGATCAGGCGATCGCCGCAACGAGGGGTATGGTTTTAACTTATGATGATCAGCTAGTGGATGCCCTATATTCTTCTACTACTGGCGGCGTTACTGCCTATTTTAGTGATGTTTGGAATGGTGAAGATCGTCCCTATTTACGCCCTGTAGTCGATGCAGCGACTAATTTTTGGAATTTATCTGAGCAGAGTTTAGCCGATGAAACCAACTTTCGTAACTTTATTAATCGGCGAGAAGGATTTAATGAAAGTGCCTGGAATACCTTTCGTTGGAACCGGGAAACTCCCATTGATGATATTAACCAACTCTTAAAAAAATTCCTGGAAATCAAAAATAGCCCCTATGCCAAATTTAACACCGTTGAGGCTATGTCTGTAGTTAAGCGGAGTAAAAGTGGCCGGATTCTGGAACTGGCTGTGAAGACAGATATCGGCGTTTTTACCCTAGAGAAAGACGAAATTCGTAGCGCCTTTGCAGCTCCGAGAAGTACGCTGTTTTATATAGAAGCTCTGAACAAAGGTACACCAGATTTGTGGGGATATGCTTTTATTGGTGGTGGATTGGGGCATGGAGTTGGCTTAAGTCAAACTGGCGCTCAAAATTTAGCTAAACTTGGTTGGTCAAATTCCCAAATTCTGCAATTTTATTACCCTGATACCCAGATTAAAAGTCTCAGCAACGAGATCAAGTTTTAGGGTGAAGTACTCCGGCTTGCTTCGCTGAAACCGGAGCTTCAGTAAAACAACCATCATCGTTTCGCGTCTCATTCGTCGTTGCCACGTTGGGTATATCACAAGGATATTCGGGACTAAACCCGATGATGGTCTTACACAGCGTCTCTGGTATTGCTACCTTTATCAACTCATCGGAAGAACCCGCGCAGCCGTCCGCCTCCCGCAGACAGTTTGATTACTTTCTCGTACACCTCTGTATGGCTTATTTTTACCGCAGGACGTAACCTTGCGAACCAGTGACCGAGGTCTTTCCCCCTTTCTCTCGCTCTTAGACTTGGTAAGCATATTACTGCTACTGTGACCGTTTGTTATGAGTCGAGTGGGTGGGTCAACAACCATTTATATATTACCATAGATATGTCCACGGTATAGACATATTTATGAAAACAAAGGAAGTGCATATCCGTATATCGGAAAAGCGTTTCAACAAACTAAAAAACCATGCCACGTTGAAGGAAAAAACAGTAACTCAAATGATTGAAGATTACATTGACAGGTTGCCTAGTCTCAAGATTGACGACTCCTTATCCAACCCGCTCTCTAATCAATCTGAAGATTGATATTGGTCGGAGTTGGAATCGTCGCCGTCCGCTCCCTATCCCCACCCTATGAGTACATTGAGGGTGGGGACTTCCGCGACACGTTAAATCTCAGAAACCGGGTTTTTGCGAGTTGGCACCAGAAAAATTTGATCTTTCCAGGGACAAAAACCCGGCTTTTCTAACTTAAGCAGGGGTGCAAGGCCTTACACCCCTGCTATACCAGTATTAACTCTTGCAAGAAAGAGGTGTTTGATTGAGACAGTGATCTCTTAGTAGAGGTCTTCTTCTTTGTTAGTTTCGATTGTACAGTCAGAAGTTGGGTAAGCAACACAGGTCAGCACATATCCACCTTCAATCTGGTCATCGTCTAAGAATGATTGGTCAGATTGGTCAACACTACCCTTGACGATTTTACCAGCACAGGTTGAGCAAGCACCAGCACGGCAAGAGAAAGGCAGGTCAAGACCAGCTTCTTCTGCCGCATCAAGAATATAGGTGTCTTCCTCACAATCAATTGTTTGGTTTAAACCTTCGGCTTCGTTAATTAAAGTGACTTTGAAAGTAGCCATTAAGTAATCCTCTCTTGTTCAAACGGCAGTATAAGTTATTCTGAAGCACAGCACAGGGCTTTCCTTATGAGATGAGCCGCTAGTTTCCAATGACTTCAATTCTGATACTACGAGAAAAATCACAGGTTTTAACTGGAAATCGACCCCGATTAGTAATGAAGTTGAGTTATTAGATAACAATAAGTTTATTTTATATATTAAATGCCATCAGTATTCTCCCCTGCTCCCTGCCCCTCCTCTTTGTCTCTTCTTCCTGCCCCCTTTCCTATTTCTTGACCCATGAACCAACAATTTCGCATATTCTAGGCGTGGGATGTCACGAATGGGGTGTAGGGGGTAGGGTGTAGGGAAGACGGTATTGGTCGGGGCTTGGAACCCCCATCAATACAATCGTCTTGAGACGACGGGGCTTGTGATCCACTGGTTGTTCGATGCTCTTTCTTCCCCCACACCCCGCCCCAACTGGGCTTGGTCAAAAACAGAACTGGTGAGGATCATGTATAATTCAGAGAGAACTTTGGAAACAGCAAAAGTGCGTGTAGGCTTAGTCGGTACTGGATATGCAGCAAAACTACGGGCTGAGGCATTACTGGGTGATCAACGCACAAATTTAGTAGCGATCGCAGGTCATCAGCCAGAAAACACAGCCGCCTTTGCTCAAGAATACCAGACAGAAGCGTTGACTTCCTGGGAAAAATTAGTAGAGCGCGAAGATATTGATTTGGTAGTGATTTCCACAATTAACCGCGATCATGGTGCGATCGCTCGTGCAGCACTTTTACAAGGCAAACACGTAATTGTCGAATATCCCTTGTCTGTAGATGTCACCGAAGCTGAGGAATTAATCGCCTTAGCCAAAGCCCAAAATAAGCTGTTACACGTCGAACACATTGAACTCTTGGGTGGCTTACATCAAGCCTTGAAGCAGAACATAGCTAAAGTTGGCGAGATTTTTTATGTTCGCTACAGCACCATCAATCCTCAGCATCCCGCACCCCGGAAGTGGACTTATAATCATCAACTGTTTGGTTTCCCTTTAATTGGGGCGCTGTCGCGATTACATCGGCTCACCGATTTATTTGGTAAAGTCTTTACAGTTAACTGTCATCAGCGATATTGGGAAACAGAACAGGATTACTATCAAACTTGTTTCTGCATCAGTCAACTGTGCTTTGAAAATGGACTGTTAGCACAAGTAGTTTATGGCAAAGGCGAAACCCTTTGGCAACCAGAACGGAAATTTGAAGTTCACGGCGAACAGGGTGGTTTAATCTTTGATAGCAACACCGGACTTTTGATTCAATCCGGGGAAACAACACCAATAGAGGTTGGGACTCGTCGGGGTTTGTTTGCTAAAGATACAACTATGGTGTTAGATCATCTTTTTGATGGCACTCCTTTGTACGTCACCCCAGAGTCAAGTTTATATACCCTTAAGGTTGCTGATGCTGTCCAAAGAGCTGCACAGACGGGTTTAACTATATTTATGAGAGATCCTGCCGACAAAAGTTTATGAAAACCGAACCAATTGTCATTTTATCTACACGAGAACTCGACAAAATGCGTCAAGCAGGACGCTTGGCGGGGCAACTTTTACAACACTTGGAACCAATGGTGAAGCCGGGAGTTACCACACTCCAACTGAATGATGAAGCTGAACGTTGGACACAAGCTCACGGAGCTAAAAGCGCACCTCTGGGTTATAAAGGCTATCCCAAGTCAATTTGTACCAGTGTGAATGAGGTCGTCTGTCATGGTATTCCTAACGCCAGACAGATTCTCAAGGAAGGGGACATTATCAATATCGATGTCACATTGATTGTGGATGGCTACCACGGCGATACATCCAAGACATTTTTAGTTGGAACTCCTTCCCCAAAAGCGCAGAAACTGGTAGAGGTAACCGAAGAATGTCGTCGTCTGGGGATTGCTGAAGTCAAGCCTGGGGCAAAAATTGGGGATATTGGTGCAGCCATTCAAGAGTATGCGGAGGCGCAGGGCTTTTCTGTGGTGCGCGACTTTGTAGGACACGGGATCAGCAATATTTTCCACACTGCACCCGATATTCCCCACTATGGTACACGAGGCAAAGGCAAACGTCTCAGAGCCGGAATGGTGTTTACCATCGAGCCGATGATTAATGTTGGTACTTGGGAAGTTGAGGTTCTCGATGATGGTTGGACGGCGGTAACTCGCGATCGCCAATTGTCGGCACAATGTGAGCATACCTTAGCTGTAACAGAAGATGGCGTGGAAATTCTCACCCTAGCTTAAGTTCAGTTATCAGTTAACAGTAGACATCTGCTGACCAAGAATGTATAGACGTTCCATGCAACTGGGGCGGGATACAAGCGACCTCTGGGTCTTCCCCCATGCCCCCCTACGGCTACGCTCAGGGCAAGCCCGCACCCTGCCCCCTGCCTCTTTTTACCGTCCCAATTTGTTAGGAATACCTTCGCAACCGCCGGGAATAGTGGCTCTAGTTTTTTCACCACCCCAAGCACAGCAGTAGTGACGAGTCATCTCAGGTAGACGCTGGACATTGGTAAAATCGGCATTTTCCACCACAGCCCCAGTGTGTTCTCCCGTCTGGTAGTTTGGTGGCTCGTCACGACTGCGGGGTGAGGCTGTTGCTAGTGAACCATAGAAAAAACGAGTCCCATTTAAATCAGCACCAGTGAGGTTAGCACTATATAAGATAGTGCGGGCGAGATTAGCTTTGACTAAATCACAATTGCTGAGATTACCGCGCACCAAATTAGCTTCACTCAGGTCAGTCCAACGTAAATCGTTACTAGAAAGGTCTGCTGCGGCTAACATTACGCCTAAATCGATGACGCGGACACCATCTAGGCGGTCTTCTTCGTAACCCCCCATACCGTCAAGAATGGCTCTACCTAAGCGGCGATCGCGCTTGAGAGGGGTGAGCAATTTGGAACGGGAGAGAAAACGGATAATTTTCGCTTTACCACTGCCATCTACACTACTAAATATAGCGGCTGTCCGTCCTTCTGCGATCGCTCTTTCTTGGGGCCAATCTTCTAATAATCCTTCTTCATCTAAGACCAAATCTGAGACACCTTGGAAATAGGAATCTATGGTTTGCTGCTGAGTAATAATATTTTGCTGCACTGTCAGCAGGTTTTGCTGAATTGTCAAGTCTTTGGAAATCACATATTGTCGCCATGCGACATAAACGGCAATAATCGCAATCAGAATTTGCCCCAAAGCCCCAAACCATTCGGCTAAACTACCCGAAGCTTCCCAGCTAATTTGCTTTCCCCAAATCAGCAAGCGGGAGCCTAAACCAGTAAATTTAAATACGCCGATTATCCCGACTACTAGACCGACAAAGGCGACAAATAGTGTTCTATCTTGGGACGAAAACCACTTTTGCAACACATATTGCCACCAAGGTAATAGCATCGTCAGAGATAATACTAAACTAATCACAGTTCCCAAGATGCCTATCAGCCAGTTATTGATTACAAGTCCAAAAAAAGTGATGGCGATCGCGACTAAAGTAAACAGTAATGCCCTCGGCTTGACAGTGAATTGACTAATAGTGTATTGCTTAATTTGGGAATGGGCTTTTTGCAAAGCATCTCTATTTTGTGGAGATTGCAAAGAGGCAATTTTTGCTAAGGATTCTTGCGCGGCTAGTGCTTCTGGGGTCAAGTTATTGTCATCTGTACCACTGTCAAAATTGTCTGGGGTTAAAGGTTCTGGATTTGGTGGCTGGGGGGGAGTAGATTCAGTCATTATGCTTACTATTTTTACCCAACAGGTTGAGATTTGTGGGATATAAATTCCTGACTCGTAGTTACTGCTTTATACCAATTCTGTATGATAGCTTGTGTGGTGTAGCCATAGATGCACTGAACTGTAGAAAAACGTGCGCGTAGCCCATAACGCCTCAAGCCTTTGTCTACGAGAGGCTCCGCGTTACGCTAATGGCGCTAGTTAATTTTCCAGATCAGCAAAAATTAATGCAAAAATTTAATGTTTTTTGATAGTATTATAAAATTTCAAAGTGTTTGAACATTGTTCTATGAGTTTTGTAGGTATAGCATGGTTTTTTGGCGTTGCTTAGTTGCCTCTAGTGTGATGAGTTTTTTCACGTTTGGCTGTGGTAATGGCACAGGAACATCAACAAAATATGCTACGCAAGTAGTACAAGAAATTAATGTTGCTCAGTTACTAACAGAAGCTAAAGCCACCCAAAAAGCGCAAAATTTATTTCATGAAGGCAATAGTTTACTAGACACGCAACATTACCAAGATGCTGTTCAAGTATATGACAAAGCGATCACTGTCCAACCGAAGAATCCTGACACTTGGATAAATCGTGGCAATGCTCTGATATCATTGCAGCAATACGAAGAAGCATTGGCATCTTATGATCAGGCGATCGCACTAAAACCCGATAAAGATGAAGCTTGGTATAACCGGGGTAATGCCTTAACAGCATTGCAAAAACATTTAGAAGCATTAGCATCATACGATCAAGCGATCGCTCTTCAGCCAAACAAACACGAAGCCTGGATTAACCGAGGAATTGTCCTGACAAAAATGCAAAAATACCCAGAAGCATTAGTATCTTATAATCAGGCGATCGCCCTTCAGCCGGACAAGCATCAAGCCTATTATAATAAAGCCTGTGCTTATGCCTTACAAGAAAATGTTGACTTAACAATTGAGAACCTGCAAAAAGCCATGCAACTGATTCCTGGGAAGTATGAAGAGTTAGCAAAAACTGACCCAGACTTTGATAAAGTGCGTAATAAGCAGCAGTTTCAAAAAATTATTCAGCAATCATTGTAGAGTGTATCATACTCCGCGAAATGAAAAAAATCTTAATCACCGGAGCTAGTGGTTTTTTAGGGTGGCATCTTTGCCAACTAGCCAAACAAGAATGGGAAGTTTATGGTACTTATTGCACCCATTCTCTAGAATTGCCAGGAATCAAAATCCTCCCAGTAGACTTAACAGATTTTTCAGACTTAAAGCGCCTCTTCAATGATATCAGCCCCAATGCAGTCATTCATACAGCCGCGGGATCGCAACCTAATTATTGTCAAACCCATCCCCAAGAAACCCAGACAATTAACGTCACCGCATCCTGTAATATTGCCGGACTTTGTGCAGATTATGCCATACCTTGCGCCTTCACATCAACAGACCTAGTTTTTGATGGTTTAAATGCACCCTATAAAGAAACAGATTCTGTGTCTCCTGTCAATACTTACGGCGAACAAAAAGTCATGGCAGAAATAGGAATGTTAGAACGATATCCCATGACAGCAGTGTGTCGAATGCCCTTAATGTTTGGTAGAGAAACACCCACAGCCAAAAGCTTTATGCAACCATTTATCCAAACCTTAAAAGAGGGCAAAGAATTAAAATTATTCACAGATGAATTTCGCACCCCAGTTAGTGGAATCACAGCCGCTAAAGGCATTTTATTAGCATTAGAAAAAATCAACGGCTACATTCACCTGGGAGGAAAAGAGCGAATTTCGCGCTACGATTTCGGCAAATTACTAGTAGAAGTATTCCAACTCCCAGAAACCGGACTCAAAAGTTGCCAACAGCAAGACGTAAAAATGGCAGCACCCAGACCCGCCGACGTATCCTTAGATAGTGCCAAAGCCTTTGCATTAGGGTATCAACCCCTATCCATAAAAACAGAACTAGAGCGAATTCCAAAAATTTAGCTCATCTCTTCCTCCTCCTCTGCGTCTCTGCGCCTCTGCGTGATAAAAATTAAAAAACTCCCCTCGCCTTGACAAAGCTATCCATTACCCACAAAATTCTTAACAATCTTAAAACCCCCAAAGGGAGAGGCTAGGGCGTGTTTTCAAACTATAACCACAACAAAATGCAGGCGATCGTAATCATAGCTGTATAATTGGCTGCAAGTTTTTCATATCGGGTGGCAATGCGGCGAAATTGTTTGAGTCTGTTGATAGCGCGTTCGACAATGTTGCGTTGACGGTAGATTTCACGGTTAAAAGGGCCGCGTCGCGGTTCATTTGAGAGTCGTGGAATGGTGAGACGGATACCACGGCGGCGAAGGTAATTACGTATTCTCCGACCCGTGTACCCTTTATCTCCGACTAATCGTAAAGGGCGTAAACGTGGACGACCACGCCCAGAACGCTTGACTGCTCCTTGTTCCATCAATTGTTCTAGAAAAATGGACTCGTTTCTTTGTCCAGGGCTGAGAATAAACGTTATGGGTTTACCTTTACCTTCACAACGTATGTGTATTTTTGTACTAAACCCACTCGCGTGTTCGACCTAGTTTCTCCTCTTCTGCGCCCCTTTTTTTCCACCAGCTGCGTGTTGGTGGGCGCGGATCACTGTTCCATCAACGTAATGAACCTCCCAATCAAGCTTTCCTTGTTCGTCAGCGCTTGCTTGTAGATGTTCTAAGATTTGATTCCAGATTCCAGCTTTTTGCCATCGGTAAAACCTTGTGGCCACACTCTGCCACTTTCCATAACGTTCTGGTATATCCCGCCACGGTGCGCCTGTTCTCAGTATCCAAAGAATGCCATTCACAACTGTGCGGTGGTCATTATTTGGCTTCCCTGTTGGTGGCTTTTCTGGTGGTAGTAACGGTTTTAACCTCTCCCACTGTTCGTTGCTTAAGTCTGGTCTATTCATCATCACTACAACGCGATCGCCTATTTCTTAGGATACAACCAGTTTGAAAACACGCCCTAGCGCCAATGCGTGAGATATAAAGATGTAGTTCATTTAGCTGAAAATAGCTGTAACAAAGCTGAGTTTAATCAGCGCTCAATCCCGATTATGGTGCAACTACAACTTGATTACGTCCGGCGGCTTTGGCACGGTAGAGGGCAGCATCAGCAGCTTGTATCAGGGCTATGCCTGTGGTGCCGTGCTTTGGGAAGCCTGCAATGCCGAGTGATATGGTAAGGTTGCCCAAATGCTTTCCGTTGTAAGCAAGAGTCAGTTTGGCGATCGCCTCTCGAATTGCTTCTGCCTTAATAGTGGTTTCCTCTAGGGAAGATTCCGGCAGAACCAGGGTCATTTCTTCTCCCCCATAGCGACAGGCAATATCTGACCCACGCACCCTTTCTTTCAGTAGTGCGCCAATGGTTTGCAGCACATAGTCCCCGGCATCATGACCGTAGGTATCATTGAATCGCTTAAAGTGATCCACATCAATCATCACCACACCGATTGAGTGTTGCTTACGTTGGGCGCGATCAATTTCTTGTTTCAGGACTTCTTCCAGATACCGTCGGTTAAATAAACCAGTGAGAGGATCGCGGATGCTCTGATGTTGTAAGGTTTCCCGAAGATTGAGGTTAGCGATCGCCAGTGCTACCTGTTCGGCAACAGTACGCGCCATCTGTCGTTTAGCGTCGGGTAGGGCGGTAGGTGTATCGGTACTGAGGTAGAACAAACCCAAAGTCTCACCCTGGGCAATCATGGGGATGCAGAGGGTAATGGCTATCGCTTCATTTGCCGGGATATGCTGGCAGCGTAGCCCCGACCGATGGTGGTCGCAGGTATGCAATCGCCCCCGCCGCAATGCCCAGCAATCCTTGGGGTGAAAGTCGGGTGCAGATTGGAGGGAATCTCCCCAAGAGGACAGCATCTCCAATCGGTTACGAGACGGATTGGTAACAAACACTCCCCCTGTACAGCCAGGGAAGAGGGATTCCACCAAGCTGCTGAGGGCGGCACAGGCTTCTGCTACTGTCAGACAGGCTTGCAGAAAATCGCTGATTTCGCTCAAGATCAACATTTCGGCATGGCGTTGATCAAGGTCAGCAACACGCTCTTTCAGTTGTTGATTCACCAGTTTGAGCGCCAGTTCTGATTTTTTGATCAGCGTCACATCGCGAAAGGTGACAGCAAAGCCATCTCCCAATTTGACCGCAATATTTTCAAACCAAGACTCAAGCCCATCCTGGTTATAGTAAAACTCTCGCTGAATTGGCTCGCCAGTTTTCACCACGTGAACATAGAGATCAAACAAACCCTCATCTCGATTGCCAGGAAGTTCCTGCAACAGCCGCTTCCCAATCAGGTCATCTACTTGTCGTCCCACAAGGGAGTAGGCGGTGGGATTGCTCAACAGCCACTCAAAGTCGATGATCATGCCTTGGTCATCGCGTAAGGCACGAAACGCCATGATGCCATCCAAGGAACTATTTAAAACACTACTGAGTTGCATTTTCGAGGTTTTGAGTGCATCTTGAACAGTGACGAGTTCGGTAATGTCGGTGAGTAAACCAGTTATCCCCATGAACTTGCCGTGGTCATCTAACAACAGTGTTGCTGAGATGATCGCCCACAGATCAGTTCCGTCCTGGCGCTTAAACTTGAAGGAATGCTGTTCCTCAATGCCTTCTCGTCGCCTTTGCAGATAACTTTGGGCTTGGGGGAGGTCACCCGGAGCAATGAAATCTATGAGCGTGGTGTCTTTCATCTCGGACTCAGTGTAACCCAGCATGGTTGCCATCCTCTGGTTGACAAAGGTGGTTTTACCATCTGCATCCAGCATCCACACCCCTTCCAGAGTGGTTTCAATGATGTTGCGATAGCGGGATTCACTTTGCTGTAAGGCGAGTTCTGCCTGTTTGCGATCGCTGATATCTTTCATCAAACAGTAATGCCCGATGAATGCGCCCTGGTCATCGTGGTCTGTAATCATGATCACCTGCTTGTAAAACAGAGAGCCATCCTGACGCACCCCTCTGGCTTCAACATTTACCTTGCCCGTTTGCAGCATGGTTTCATAGGCCGATTCCAGAGCAGGTAAATCCTCTGGATAAACTGTCACCTTCCATCCCTGACCGATTAATTCATCACGTTCATAGCTACAAATCTCAGCATAGGCGCGGTTAACGCTGATGTATCGCCCAGTAGTATCTAAGCGGGCAATTCCTTCCACAGCGTTTTCTAATACCAGGTTAATGTGGCGGAGGTTATTTTCTGATTGTTTGCGATCAGTAATGTCAATATGACAACCAATTATCCGCATGGGATTGCCTTCGTTATCCCACTCAATCACTTGTCCTGAACACATCACCCAAACCGTTGAGCCATCCTTGTGACGATATCTGACTTCGTTGTAGTAGGGAATCTGCCCACGACTTTGAATATGTTGCTCAAAACAGGCTAAGACCCTGGTTAAATCCTCTGGAAAGATCAGTTTTTGCCAGGTTTGTGGTGAATTGGGGAGTTCGTGAGCATCATAGCCAAACATCCGTTTAAAGCCGGGGCTGAGGTATTCTTGATTTTCCTGAATATCCCAATCCCAATAGCCCGCCAGGATGATATCTAAGATATTCTCCAGGAGTTTGAGTTCATGACTGACTTGTTCCGCCTGACGCTGCATAGCTTCTGCACGCTGATGCTCAATTTCCAGTTGTTTGCGTTCAGTAATATCTTGCACTGTATAGGAAAATTGCGATCGCCCACTGTTGGCAATGCCGATAAATTGAACTGCGGCTAACAACCAGTAAGTCTGAGCCTCCGTTTCATGTTCATATTCAAATTGAACCGGCTTTTGCATCTCCTGGCTTTGGTGGTAGTGAAACAACCAAAGTTGGATATGCTCTGGTGGAACTCCAATTTCACTAGCCCATTTGTGGTCGAGGGCTTCGGGAGAAACCCCAAAAAACTTGAGGTTGGTTGGGTTATGGTATGTATGGAGAATGTCATTGTCTGATAATTCCACCACTCCCAGGATTAGGGGCGAAGATTCATAGAAGATGCGGAGTATCGTTGTTTGCTCCTGGAGAGTTTTTTCCACCTGGCGTTGCGCTGTCTCATCCCGCAAGATGGCGCGGGTGGCAATGGGTATCCCTGCTTCACAGCGGACATTGAGACTACCTTCCAGGAGAATCTTTTTTCCTGTTTTACTGACAAAGGCAATTTCCAGTGGCTCAACATGGTCAATTGCTCCCGATTGCAATTCCTGAAATATCCTTTGATAATCTGGTAGACACTCAGGGGCAATCAAGTTAAAGATAGTCAAAGCGGCAAGTTCATCGCGCTCGTAGCCCAGGGTGGTCAGCCATAGGCGGTTCACATAGAGAAACCGCCCATCCTGCAAAGAGACGCTCTGGATCAGGTCGCTGGCATTGTCAAAGAAATCTTCAAGTTGGGCGTTGCTCTGGCGCAGCTGAAGTTCGGCTTGGTTTCGTTCAGCTTCCAGACGTTGGCGATCGCGAATATCCCTGGCAATTTTCGATGTGCCAATTACCACACCGTTTTCGTCCCGAATCGGGGAAATGGTTAATCCTACATCTACTAAGCTGCCATCCTTATGTAACCGTTGGGTTTGGTAGGTATCAACCCACTCCCCTCGGTGGATGCGCTGTAAAATCAATTCGGCTTCCGACTGGCGCTCTGGTGGAATCATTCCCGTCACATACTGACCGATTACCTCCGAGGCGGTGTAGCCAAATAATCTTTCTGCCGCCTGATTCCAACTGGTGATCATGCCATCAAAGGTTTTGCTAATGATGGCATCCTGGGAAGATTCCACAATCGCCGCCAGTTGAAACCGTTCGTCTCGGCCTTGGCGCAGGGCAATTTCTGCTTGTTTGCGTTTAGTGATATTAATGCCAGAGGGAATCAGATGAGTGATTTTTCCAGTAGCGTCGCGGAGGGGATTGAGGGAAAAATCGATAATGATGCGATCGCCTCCCCGCACCTGCACCGGAATATCAAATCGCACGGAATTTCCTTGCTGGGCTTGGGCGATGGCCTCACGAATTTGTGCCTGTGCCTCTGAGGAGTAGCACCACCAGTAAGCATCAGCAAAGGGCTTGCCAATTACATCCTCAGTTATGCCAGCGACATCCAAGGGAGCTTGGTTGGACTCGATCAACACCCCATCGGGGGTTAACACCCAGACAAAGGTAAACAGACTATCAAGAACCTGGTGCAAAAAGGTTTCCCGTTGGTGCAATGCGATCGCGACTTCGTTGCACTCCTCTACTTTGGCTAAAAGTTGCTGATTAGCCTGTTCTAGTTCCTGGGTGCGAGTTGCGACCTGAGCTTCCAAATCCGCGTTTGCAGCTTGCAACTGAGCCACCAAGCCCGCTTGATGAATTGCGATGCCCAGATGAACGGCAATTTGTTGCACACCAGCAATTTCTGCATCTGGCCATGGGCGAGGAGCCGTACAGTTATGGACAATTAACAACCCCCAAAGCTGGGATGTACACAGCACTGGAACCACCAGGTTGGCTTTGACCTGAAATCCGGTCAGAAATTCGGCATGGCAGGGGGTGAGGTTGGCAGCAGCAACATCAGCGATCGCGCGGATCTGCTTTTCTTGATAGGATTCCAGCCAGCAGGACTCAAAACAGGTATCATGTACCACCCGATTCAACAACGACCACTGGGGATCGGCAACGGCTTCCACCACCACCTGACCGCTCCAATCAGGGTCAAATTGATATAGTAGTACGCGATCGCACTTAAGAAGTTGATGCACTTCGTCCGCAGTGGTTTGTAAAATCGTAGCCAGGTCTAAGGATTGACGGATCTGGAGAGCGATCATTGCCACCAAGTGATCCCAATTCATTATTTCTGCCGACTTTTACTAGATTATTCGCGATGGACAATTGCAAATAATTTGACTTTCTTTATTTTTACACATTTGAGATACTCCCTACTGAAAGTTTAACAGGGTTCATCCGTAATTTCTCTGAAATCAGTGAACATTTAGGAAGGCCGATGGTGGGGGATTTAGACCCGCCACCAACGCTTTTTGTGGATTTAACGCCGATATAGTCCGGGAGTTAAACCCAATTATCTCTCTTGACTGATAACTGATAACTGTTCACTGTTCACTGATAAGCTTCCATTGGCAGACAAGAACAAACAAAATTGCGATCGCCAAACGCCGCATCAACTCTTCCCACACTCGGCCAGAACTTATGTTCACGCGTCCAAGGCGCAGGGTAAGCAGCTTGTTCACGAGAATAGCCGTGATTCCATTCACCCACAATCAAACTTTGGGCAGTATGAGGTGCATTCTTCAAGAGATTATCTTGAATATCCATCTTTCCTGATTCAATTGCCGAGATTTCCCCACGAATAGCAATCAACGCATCACAGAAACGGTCTAACTCCTCCTTAGACTCGCTTTCCGTCGGTTCCACCATAATAGTACCAGCCACAGGCCAAGAGACAGTCGGCGCATGGAAACCATAATCTATCAGCCGCTTGGCAATATCATCGATTTCGATACTCGCAGATTTTTTGAGCGATCGCAAATCTAAAATACACTCATGGGCAACTAAATCATTTTTCCCCTTATACAGCACCGGATAGTAATCACTGAGTCTGTGGGCGATGTAATTAGCATTGAGAATTGCCACCTTCGTTGCATCAGTCAAACCCTCAGCACCCATCATGGCAATGTACATCCAGGAAATCACTAAAATACTAGCACTACCCCAAGGCGCAGCTGCGATCGCCCCAATCTGAGAATGCTGAGTCTTAGGTACAACAGGATGTCCAGGAAGGAACGGTACAAGATGTTCCGCCACACCAATCGGTCCCATACCAGGGCCCCCGCCACCATGAGGAATACAAAAAGTTTTGTGCAGATTTAAATGACAGACATCCGCGCCAATATCGCCAGGACGGCAAATACCCACTTGGGCATTCATATTCGCCCCATCCATATAAACTTGTCCACCGTGACTATGCACAACAGCGCAGATTTCCTGAATTCCTTCCTCAAACACACCGTGAGTTGAAGGATAAGTCACCATTAAAGCCGCCAGTTGCTGACTGTGTTTTTCAGCCTTCCCTTGCAAATCATCTAGGTCAATATTACCGAATTTATCACAAGCCACAGCCACCACCTTCATGCCGCACATCACCGCACTAGCTGGATTAGTTCCATGTGCTGATTCCGGAATCAAACAGATATTGCGGTGTCCTTCCCCACGAGTTTCGTGATATTGCCGAATCACTAAAAGTCCTGCGTATTCCCCTTGAGAACCAGCATTAGGTTGGAGAGAAACTCCTGCAAATCCCGTAATTTCAGCCAACCATGCCTCAAGTTGCTGGAACAGAATTTGATAACCCCGTGTTTGTGACGGTGGCGCAAAAGGATGAATCTTGCCAAATTCCTCCCAAGTCACCGGAATCATCTCAGATGTTGCATTCAACTTCATTGTGCAGGAACCCAAAGGAATCATCGATGTAGTTAAAGACAAATCCTTCGTTTCTAGCTGATGCAGATAACGCAACAACTCAGTTTCTGAATGATAGCGATTGAATACAGGATGAGTCAGATAGTTACTGGTACGGGGGAAGGGGATGTGAGAAGATGGGGGTAATTCTTCTATGGTAAAGGGAAGATGATCTGTACCTGCAAAAATCTGCCAGAGGTCAATTAAATCTTCTGGTGTCGTGGTTTCGTCTAAGGAAATCCCCACAGATGTAGCATCGAAAATCCGCAGATTAATATTTCGCCCTTGACAAGCTTCCAGAATAGCTTTGACAGATTGTGTACCTAAATCCACTTGCAGCGTATCAAAGAAATGTTCAGAATTAATCTTGTATCCTAACCGCTTCAATCCTGCTGCCAAAGTGACAGTTAACTGGTGAACATTCTCAGCAATATTCCTGATACCATCCGCACCATGATATACAGCGTACATACTCGCCATCACTGCCAATAAAACCTGTGCCGTACAGATATTACTAGTTGCTTTTTCTCTACGAATGTGCTGTTCACGGGTTTGCAAAGCCAGACGTAAAGCGGGTTTACCTTGAGCATCTTTTGATACTCCCACAATTCGCCCTGGAACCAGCCGTTTATACTCTGCTTTCGTAGCGAAGTAAGCCGCATGAGGTCCCCCAAACCCCAAGGGAATACCAAAGCGCTGAGTACTGCCCACAGCAATATCAGCCCCAAATTCTCCAGGTGGCGTGAGTAAAGTTAAACTTAAAGGATCTGCCGCTACCGTCACCAATGCACCCTCAGCATGGGCTTTTTCAATAAAAGCGCGGTAGTCGTAAATCGTGCCATCACTGGCGGGATATTGCAGAACAGCCCCAAAAATCGGTTCAGCAAAATCAAATGTCTGATGATCACCGATAATGATCTTAATCCCCAAGGGTTTAGCCCTAGTTTTTAACACATCGATAGTTTGGGGATGGCAATTCTCAGAGACAAAATAAGCATTTGCCTGATTTTTGCACACACCATAACTGAGACTCATAGCTTCGGCTGCGGCTGTCGCTTCATCAAGTAAGGAAGCATTGGCAATTTCCAACCCTGTGAGGTCAATAATCATCGTCTGAAAATTCAGCAGCGCTTCCAGTCTTCCTTGGGCAATTTCTGGCTGATAGGGAGTATAGGCTGTATACCAACCAGGATTTTCCAGAATATTCCGTTGAATGACCGGGGGAGTGATACAGTCGTAGTATCCCGTACCGATATATGAACGGCACACCTGATTTTTGGCAGCAATTTGTTTTAATCTTGCCAGTGCTGCATACTCACTTTGGGCTGGTGGTAACTTGAGGCTTTTCTGGAGTCGAATACCCTGCGGTACTGTTTTGTCAATCAGGGAGTCCAGATTTTGTAAACCCAAAACCTCAAGCATTTGCTGGATGTCATCAGAGTTAGGGCCAATATGTCGTTGTGCGAAATTACTTGACTTGGGACTCCTTTGACTCACCATCGGTGAATGGCTTGATTTAGGAAGAGGCGGGTAATGTACCACAAGTTGAACTCCAAACGTAACTATTTCATATTTTGCAACAAATACTCATAATAAGTGGGAGTCGCAGATTAATTCATCTAAATTTCATCGCTGATTTTTGAACAAAATTGTTTAACCAATTTGCAAAGCATTTCTTCCTTCTCTTTCTTCTCTTTCTTCACTTGGCGTACTTCTCCCTTGGCGTACTTGGCGTACTTGGCGGTTCGTTTAAAAAAAAATTGATTTTGACAAAGTGTTTGAACCATAACTGAACCATATTTTCTCAGGAATTAGGAATAATTCAGGAAAAACAAACCACAGAGGACGCAGAGGACACAGAGTCAAGAGAGGTCAGCAGATGTCTATTGTGAAGTGGGGGAGTAAATTAAGAATTATTCCCCCTGACTCTTCTACTCGCCTTCTACTAGGGCGCGATACTCATCGGCTGTCAAAGCATCCAGAACTTCATCTGCATCATTGACACGTACTTTTAATAGCCAGGCTTCCCCATAAGGGTCATCTGCTATTTCTTCGGGAGATTCAATCAAAGCTTCATTGCGTTCTATGACTGTGCCGGTGACTGGTGAATTCAGGTCTTCAACGGCTTTCACAGATTCAATTGTGCCAAAAGTTTCACCCTTGGTCAGCAAATCACCAATGTCTGGTAATTCCAAAAATACGACATCACCCATTTGGTCTACAGCAAATTCAGTAATGCCAATGGTGCCAATTTCACCATCTAGCCGCACATATTCATGAGTATCCAGGTATCTAAAATCCTGCGGATATTCAAACGACATATCAGTTTTCCTTCGATATCAAAATAGTTAGCGCCCCAAAGTTATCCAAGTTATGGTCGGTTATTAACCATAGTTGAGATTGAGTAACTCAACACACATTATCAGCTAGTGACACGATTTTTGGCGCGATAAAAGGGACGTTTTACTACAACGCCTGGGTAAGTTTTGCCCCGAATTTCTACCTCTAGCTGTTGACAAACCTTTGCTAGCTGTGTACGAACGTAGGCTAAGGCTATGGGATAACCAAGTGTAGGCGATAATGTCCCACTAGTAATTTCTCCCACAACTTCACCTGCTGAGACAACTGGGTAGCCGTGACGGGCGATATTACGCCCTGACATTTGTAAGCCGATTAATCGCTTCTGCACTCCATCGGCTTTTTGCTGTGCTAAAACTTCTCGACCGATAAAATCACCTTTGGTATCGAGGTGAACCAGCCAACTCAAACCTGCTTCTAGGGGTGTGGTGGTGTCGTCGATATCTTGTCCATAAAGTGCCATTGCTGCTTCTAGTCGCAGGGTATCTCTAGCACCAAGTCCGCAGGGGGTAACGCCAGCTTGATAAAGTTTTTCCCACAATTCTACTCCGACTTCTGGATCAACCATCACCTCAAAACCATCTTCGCCGGTGTAACCTGTGCGGGCTATAAAAGCAGGTTTACCCAGTATTGTTGCGGGGAGATGACCAAAGGCTTTAATTGGTTCTAAGTCTGACTCTACTAAGGCCTGGAGATATTTCGCTGCTTTTGGCCCTTGGACGGCAATTAAAACTTTTTCTGGCGATAGGTCTTGAAATTCTACCTGATTGAGATCAAGCTGTTGTAATAGCCATGCTTGATCTTTATCTGTGGTTGAGGCATTGACAATAATTACAGCCTGTTGTCTACCAGTGGCATCTTCACCCTGAAAATAGACAATGATATCGTCAATAATTCCCCCTTGGGGATTTAACAATACGGTGTATTGCGCTTGACCTGGTTGCAATCGGTGCAAGTCTGAAGGCACTAAACGCTGAAGTTGGTCAATTAGGTGTTTACCTTGGAGGGTAAATTTGCCCATGTGGGAAATATCGAACATTCCAGCGGCGTTTCTCACTGCTTCGTGTTCTTTGCTAATACCAGCAAATTGTACAGGCATTTCCCAACCGCCAAAGCTGGTAAAGCGGGCTTTGAGTTCTGCACTCCTTTGATATAGGGGGGTTCGCGCTAGGGCTTGGGTGATGTCTTGTTGATTAGCCACAGGTATTTTTGCGATCGCACGTCAATATCTCTATATCCTAAGAGATGGTTGATAGTTTGACAGGCAAGCGACGCTACGCGGAAGTCAAAAGTCAAAAGTCAAAAAATCTCAGGCTTTTCATTGACTGGGAATGGTTGGTTTATTTAGACGATTTACAAATCTCTGGCAAATCACAACAGTTGGAGTTAGCTGTAAGGTTTAATGGTAAATAGTGCAATTGTTGAGATTTGTTAATAAAAGATTATGAAGTATTGGCAACTACTGGCTAGCTGTGTTTTAGCTATGGTTCTGTTTTTGTTTCCCCTCTCGGCGCAAGCTGCTAGTTCTTCCAGCATTACCCGTTCTGTGGGTGATGAAGTTGAGATTAAGGATTACTCTGGTCAAAATTTGGTGGGATCTGAGTTTACCAATGTGATTTTAGAGAATACTAATTTTAGCAATGCTGATTTCCGTGGCGGCGTATTTAACGGTTCGCTGTTGGAGGGAGTGAATATGCATGGTGTCGATTTTAGTGATGGTATCGCTTATTTGACACAGTTCAAGGGTGGGGATTTCACTGATGCGATATTCACTAACGCCATGATGTTACGTTCGGTTTTTGATGATGTTGACATCACGGGGGCTGATTTTACCAATGCAATTTTAGATGGGACGCAGATTAAAAAACTCTGCACTCAGGCTAGTGGGGTGAATTCTCAGACTGGTGTGGATACTCGCGAGTCTTTGGAATGTAGATAAAAGAAGGAACTTCAACCTACCAAGGCTACGGTGTACACAGAAGTGATCGAATCGCCCCCTAACCCCCAATTATGGGGGAACAAGATTTTTCAAAGTCCCCCAAACTTGAGGGATTTAGGGGGCAAAACAGGCTCAAAGGCAGACAGACAAGACTTGTGTGTACACCGTAGCGCCAGCGAGGAGGGGAACCGGATTTACAGTGCAATTCGGTTTGTAGGGCGTGAGGTTCTGTATCAAAAGCGGAGAAAATACATCAGCTGGGCGATCGCCTCACCAGGTAGATCCAACCGTCGCTGTAAATCAGCCAAGTTGCGGTAAAGCCCAGCCGATAGACGATTTTGAACGACAGCCTCAGCCAGAGATACATCCATAAAAGGAATTGTCACTAATTGTTCAACCGTCGCCGTATTCGGGTTAACTAACTGAGTCGGATAATCTAAAGATTCGTTGTCATAGTAAATAAAAATTAGCAGAGGCTTTAAGGGTTCGAGTCGCTGAGTCGGTATAGCTAAAGCCGCAGCCACATCTTCAATGCAGTAAAATTTAACACCAGAGCGGGAAAGTTCCACAAGCGATCGCCCTTGGTGAATTGACAAACCAGGTAGCCGTAACCAATCATCCACAGTCGCTTGATTCGCATCAATCCGTATCCCCAATTTTACCGCCAGCTGAATTTCCTCCCCAGACTGTAATCGATAATAAGGGTCATTGAGGAGTTTGGCACGGAGTTTTTGCAACTTGGAATTTAAAGGTAGCCAGTTCATATTTTTTGGTTCATCAAGAAATTTGGTCTAGCAGCTGGCGGCGCTTTTGCTCAAATTCGTACTCAGTAATCAGTCCATCTTGACGCAGAGTATCTAACTCACGCACAGCGTTAGCGATCGCTTCCACCTGATTACTCCTTTGTGGTGAGTTCTTCACTGCTGACTTACCCAAATTAAAATGACGGTCAAAAGCTTCCTCATCTTGCGCTAAATACCAAACGCCCTCAATAGCGCTGGCTACCTTGGGGATAGGTGTCCAGGAAAGCAACACATACAACACACCCCACAACGGTTGTCCCAAATAAAACTTATGTAACCCGGAAATAGTCAGCGTCCCGGATAAAGCTAAAATTGCCGCAATGCTGCGACTTTTGCGTTTTGTTAACATCTTCCCCATCAACCTACCACGACCACAGTTTCTTTAAGGATATGATACATAGCCGATGTGTGGAGCGGTTTAATATAGACTTTAAACGCAGTGCTACTAGGGAACTGTGGAAAATACCACCCGAAAACCGCATATCCTCAAACCACCATCAGAATCATTCCAACTCCGGCTAGCGCTACGACAAAGTTCTGCACTAAAACTCCAAGAACCGCCACGTAATAAGCGACGATAAAAGTCACCCTCAACTTCCCAGGCCGTTCCATCAGCAGGTGCGCCCCGATAATCATTATGCCAAGTATCAGCACACCACTCCCACACCAGCCCGTGCATATCATACAATCCGAAAGCGTTTGCCACCTCAAAACTGCCGACATCGGTTGTTTCTTTGCAGCTACAATTCACTAAATCACTGGTAATCATTTCCCCAAAGTGGAACGAAGTCGTAGTTCCGGCGCGACAAGCATATTCCCATTCAGATTCGCTGGGTAAACGATATTCACGTCCGGTTTTTGCGGACAGTCTGGCGCAAAATTCTACCGCTTCGTACCAAGAGACTCTTTCTACAGGAAGATTAGCACCTTTAAATTTTGAGGGATGAGGATTTAACCGTTGTTTGACTTGAGGTAAAGCGGCTACAGCTTTCCATTGAGCTTGAGTTACGGGATATTTACCCATAAAGAATGGGTTGAGAATCACTTCGTGTTGAGGACGTTCGTCAGCATCTCCTTCAAACTCTGGCGAACCCATCATGAAACTACCACCGGGAATTGACACCATTTCCAGTGTTATGGCTTGGCTGATTTTTTCGGCAAAAAATTTGGCGCTCAGGAAATTGCGGTTGACTTCTCTACCTGCTGTATCTAGTGTAACTACTTCAAACTTAAATGTTTCTAAGGGGGGTAATGGAGGTGTGACTTTCTTTGGTGGTGGTAATTTGATTAATACAGGTAAAGGAATTTCTCGACCTTTTACTTCAATAGCCGTTTTTTTGAGAGATTTCAAATCATTGATCACCTCTGTGGCTGTTTGATATCTTTCACTCGCTAAATGTTTTAATAATTTATTTAAAATTTGGCTTAATTCGTCGCCGATAGTCATGCCTTTTTTCTGTAATTCTTCTTGCCATAACCAATTACCGTTCATGGCATCATAAAGAGGATCATTAATTTCCCCATAAGTATTTTGGCATGGTAAACATTGCGTTAACAGACGCACGCAAGTTACACCCAAAGCATATAAATCACTTCCATGACAAGGAAATCCCGCCATTTGTTCAGATGGTGCATAACCAATGGTATAAATCACCGTAGCTTGTCTAGCTAAAGTTGTTTGTGTGACCTGTTTAGCACCACCAAAGTCAATTAATACTGGTTTCCCATCACTGTCACGGCGAATGATGTTTTCTGGTTTGATATCTCGATGAATCACGTTAGCAGCATGAACAAATTGCAGAACTGGTAATAAATCAGTTAAAAGCTGGTAAATTTGCTCTTCAGTAAAAGGTTTTTGCTGAACTTCTTGTAAAAGAGTTTGCCCTTCGATAAATTCTTGCACCAGATACAAGCTGGAACCTTGTTCAAAATAAGCCAATAATCTGGGAATTTGAGTATGATTTTCTCCTAATTCATATAACCGAAATGCCTCTTCTTTGAAAAATTCGGCGGCTTTGTTGCGTTGGATTGTACCTTGAACTTGAGGAAAAAATTGTTTGATGACGCAAGGCGCATTCAGTCTGTCTGCGTCTTCAGTTGCATAAGTTCTGCTAAATCCACCTTCACCTAAAAGTCTCAAGACGCGATAGCGATTTCGCATAAATTTGCCAAAGTTACTTTGTCCGCAACTCATGCAAAATCTATTGCCTTCAGGGTTGAATGGATTCGAGCAATTGGGATTTTGGCAAATTTGCATAATGAGGAGGAAATAGCATCTTATCCAAAGTTAGCCCCAATGAGATCAAATTCAAAATACATATATAGACAAATCAACCTGAACTACATCTGCATATATACTTATAGGAAAAATAGACAGGCAGAAATTTAATTTATATTTGGTTCTAGGTAGTATTTAAATACGAATAATTCGGAGATTATATATTTTGAATTTTGATCACAAGAGAAATAATATTGTGAAACTCTGGAATTTGTCAAGTCTGTCTCTATCCGGTTAATTTTGTACAGTTTACCAGTTATTTATTGTGATCAAAAGCACGAATAAATTCAGCTATAAAGGCGACAATTGCCGATACTGTAATCAGGAGAACACTCAAAGCATTCATATCAGGCTGAACTCCTGTTCTAATGCGACTAAAAATTTCTAGAGGTAGGGTGTTAGAACCGCTACCTGATGTGAAACTGGCAATGAGAAAGTCATCTAAACTCAGTACAAAAGCTAGGAGACAGCCAGCTATAATACCAGGCATTAACTGAGGTAGTAATACTTTTATAAATGCTTGGATTGGTGTCGCGCCTAAATCTAACGCTGCTTCTTCTAAGTGGGGATCTAAATTTGTCAGTCTGGAAGAAACTACAACTCCGATATAAGCTAGGCAAAATACGATATGAGCGGCAATAATTGTCCACAAACTCAAGGGAACGGCAAAGGCGGCGAGAAAAACTAAAGTAGCTACTGCGATCGCAATATCTGGAATAATTAATGGTAGGTAAGAAATACCACGATACAAATTCTTACCCAAAAACTGATAACGTGCCAATCCTACCGCCATTAAGGTTCCCAACACAGCCGAAATACCCACCGCACAAAAGGCCACTATCAAACTATTTTTCAAAGCTGATAAAATCCGCTCGTCGCTGAATAATTTGTAGTACCAATCAAGAGTGAATCCTTGCCAAGATGCACTGTAGGGAGACTGGTTGAAGCTATAAAAGCCCAGTACCAGTATAGGCAAATACATAAATACATATAGAACTACTGTGAAAACCGCCTGCCAGGAGACACGCGGTTTTTTTGATGAAGAAATATGCACGTTTAGTATATTTGTGATTTTTTATAACTGATGAACGTGTTCTGTATAACATAAATATTTTACATTGTCAAGAGTGGGGAAGTAGGGAGTGGAAAAGTGGGAAATACTCCTTCTTCAGATGCATAGATTTTATTACCTTCTGGCTGTGGGGTGAGACGAACAAAAATCAGAGACGAGGAAAAACATCCGAAAAACTTGGTTCCAGAAATTGAATTTTGGGAAAAAATTGCCAAATTTAACCAACATTTTCCAGAAAATCGCCAAGATTAGATTAGCTGAATTTTTAAATAAAAATAATCTAATTTATGTCCTAAAAAAAGCCATATTTCCCTACAAAGGTAGAAAGGAAATTTAGGATATGGACAATATAATTTTAATGAACCTGTTTATAAAATTGGTATTGAATTGAATTTGAAAGTGCTAATTAAATCCTTTTAAGGCACTGGAAAAACAGCCAACAGATAGATCGTTTTCAGCTTATTTTGCAGGAGTTTTGTGATGCGAATTGCTCAAATTGCCCCATTATTAGAGAGAGTACCGCCTCCAGCTTATGGCGGAATAGAGTTAGTGGTAGGATTACTAACTGATGAATTAGTTCGCCGGGGACATGAAGTTACGCTATTTGCTTCAGGAGATTCTATTAGTTTGGCAAAGCTAGTATCAGTTCATCCCCGTGCCTTAAGACTCGATCCAGACGTGAAAGAACATAACATATATGAAATGTTACAACTAGGTTTTGTCTATGAACGGGCAGAGGAATTTGACATTATTCATTCCCATGTATGCTGTGCGGCACTACCCTATGCGAATCTGATTAAAACACCCACGATTCATACCTTACATGGTATTTTTACCCCTGATAACGAAAAGATGTTTCAGTATGCTAAAAACCAACCTTTTGTGAGTATTTCCAATGCCCAGAGGGAACTCAGGTTAGGCTTAAACTATGTATCAACGGTTTACAATGGGATTGATGTTAACAGTTATAAATTTCATCCCCAACCGGATAATCCACCATACTTGGCGTTTTTAGGGCGGATATCTCCGGAGAAAGGCACACACTTAGCGATCGCCATTGCTAAACAAACAGGTTACCATTTGAAAATCGCCGGGAAGGTCGATGTAGTTGACCAAGAATACTTTGAGGAACAAATCAAGCCACACATCGATGGTCAGCAAATTGAGTATTTGGGTGAAGCAAACCATAGCCAAAAAAATGCCCTGATGGGAGGTGCAGTCGCAACTCTTTTCCCCATCACTTGGCGAGAACCTTTTGGGTTAGTGATGGTAGAATCAATGGCAGCAGGTACACCCGTGATTGCGATGAAACTCGGATCTACTGTTGAGGTAATTAAACACGGAAAGTCTGGCTTTCTATGCAATAACGTGGCAGAATTTATTAGTGCTATTGATCAGGTAAGGCAGTTAGACCGCTATGTTTGCCGAGAGTATGTCGAAAATTACTTTAGCCTGCAACAAATGACCGATGGTTATGAGGCAGTATATCGGCAAATTATCCAAGAAAAATCTGCTCAAAATGCTAATATCCAGGATGTGGTGAGTCTAGGTATGAGCAGCAATTCCTGAGATGCTTCATTTTCAGAAATAGTTATAGGTAATTGAGAATGGGTAACTGACACAAACCATGAGCAATTACCTAAAATAAAGTTGATGATTCCGCACTAGCGAGTAGCCCTTGGCAACACTGGGAGAAAACTGGTGCGCGTGTTGATTAAAGAATTACAAT
Source organism: Nodularia sp. LEGE 04288 (assembly GCF_963896525.1). NCBI lineage: Bacteria > Bacillati > Cyanobacteriota > Cyanophyceae > Nostocales > Nodulariaceae > Nodularia > Nodularia sp. LEGE 04288. Next base: position 38,456 of record NZ_CAWQOY010000011.1, on the reverse strand, counting down.
TAGAAATGATGGAAAATACATTATTTGATCAAACATTCCGTGACAGCAATGGCGAAATTGTTTTAGCTCAGATGCCAAACCTACCGCTGATTGTTTGGATAGTAGCTAGTATATTAGCTCTAATTTTTACAGATGGCAAAGTTAATACAGTGTTAGACGTACTGGCAAATGGTTCCTTATTTACTTGGGCGTGGATGGAATTATTTCAAGGTGTTAATTACTTTCGCAGAGCGCTAGGTCTTGCAGTATTTATTGGTATTATCGGCTCAAAAATCCTGTAGATTAAATTGCCTGCGCTACCCTCGGCAAGCGTCAAAGTCTTGTTCAGTAGTAGCAGGAAAAAGCTGCATAATGCCTGTCCCTCGCTGACCTGATTTTTCTTTGCTGCCCCTACTTATTGAGCAGATACAATAAATCTGGACTTGATCTCAATGAAAACTGCTGTAATCGCTCCATTCTGTTTTAGGGGCCAGAAAACACAGCTTGTTCTATATCTTCGCGACTGAGAGAATATTTAAATGAGCGTTGCATTTCTTGGTCATTTTCTCCAGATTTGATATATCTGACTGTAATTTGCTCAACATCAAGCCACAGTTCAGCTTGCCAACTAGGTCGTTTTACACGCCAACAATGTAGCTCATTTTCATCTTGTTGACAGCCTTGCTCTTTTAACCACTTCTCGATTTGTGGTAGCGAATGACTATATAAAGGTGTGTCAGGGGTAAGCATAAAAAACTCAATAAAACAACTCAAAAATTCAAATTTATCACTAAAAAATCAAAATTCAATAATCTTAACTTGTCCAGGGCTGGGGACTAGTACCGCCGTGAAGTCAAAAGTCAAAAGTCAAAAGTCAAAAAGCTGATAAAATGGGCTTTTCATGGATTTTGAATGGTCTGTTTATTTACACCAACTTGTACTAGAGAAATATGGGTAATTTGTGCTGGGGTAACTTGGCTGGGGATGCTGCTGTCACCACGAATCAGACCAACAGCGATCGCTACTAATACACAACCTGCCAAGGTTAAGCCTAACACAAATAATACAAAGATTTCTCCGGCTGATAAGGGGCGATCGCTGGCATCGAGATACATTGATTTTGAGTAATCGTAAGGTTTACGCACCGGATGGTTTAAATCCGTTGGTGCTTGAATTACTCCAAACCGAGAATAGCCAATTTTCACATCATAACTTAAACGCCGTTCTGGACTACTGAGAGTGGCGTAAGCTTCATTAATTTGCTGAAATTTGGTAGTCGCAACCGTAGCAGGTAATTCTGTAGTATCTGGATGATACTGTTTACTCAATTCCCAATAAGCGCGACGAATATCAATCACCGATGCTGAGGGATGCAGTCCTAGCAGTCCGTAATATGTTGTATTCTTGCTGATTTGTCGCTTTGTCCCGTTTTCAGTCACGGCTTTGATTCACTTTGCTCCAATTCAGTTTTTTATATTTTAAATCTTTTCTCAATTCACGTGCTGCAAAACTTCATAATTTCGACCCCCAGCTTTATCTGGAGGTTTGAATCTAGTTTATATTTCTGCCATTCTCGCCAATTACTGACTAGATAAATTAGCAATCTGACGGCGCAATTCCCGGCGCTCACTCTCGAAAATAAAAGCCTGCTCGACCACAAACCAATTACCACGATCCACAACTTGGGGATATAGCATCACCGCCACCGGTACCTTATTTCTCGAAAATTTTATCTCCTTGACAATCTCAGTAGCTTGGGCTGCTGTGAAGTAGTTGTGAGGAACCGCCTGAGCTAAGAACTCAAGTGGTGTAGCCCAGTTACTGTTCAAAGCATTCATTAGTTGCTTAAAAGCAGCATCACTGATAACGGTTGCACTAGACTGAGGCGGCGTACTAATAGGAGACTCACCTATGTCTGTGACAATAGAATTGAATACAGAATTAAAGTTAGCCGCAGAGACAAATTTTGTCCCAGCAACCATCAGTATTGCTTCCGATAACTGAGGATTAATCGGGCGACAGTATATGGTAGCGCTGATCTCTTTTCCTTGAGCATTAATCGAGTTTTGTCTAGTATTTTGACGCACCAAACCAGAACGCTTTATAGCAGTTTCGGCACGGTTGAGACAAGTAGATAAATTGCCATTTACCTCTAGAAACTCATAGAGGAGTTGCGGCGATGCTTGGGCGGGTAGACTCCATCCTGCTATTCCTAAACTCAGCAGCAGAGTACCCAGTCCATGCTTATTCAGAACGGCGTTGGTGGAAATTGGCATCGTCCATACTCCCAGAACAAACCTGACCAAATCCCTTTGCTTCTGGACTGACTTTTCTGTTTTCATTTTGTGTAACCTTACAAAATATAGGGAACTTATATTACCCATTCTCTTTGATTTATGAATTTATTGAACCGCCAAGTCGCCAAGGTCGCCAAGTGAAGAGGTTCAGAAATGATTTAGGACTGCTATATTTCCCATTTCTCAGCTAAGTCAGCCAAAAGCTGAATTAAAACGTGAAAGTAGTGCGAATCGTACCAATGACTACATCAGGATTATTGCTGGTTTGATTAGGAGCGACGAGCCAAATTACACCTGGTGTAATGGATATATGATCATTTAATTGATACTTGTAGAAAACTTCCAGATGTAGTGGTGTTTTGGCAGCATTAGGGATGTTACTGAGTATCTCCCTATTTGCACCAGCCAACAACGGCCTATAAAAGGGAACGAAACCAGAAATATCAGCATAGGGAGGGACACCGACTACAATACCTCCCAGATTACCGTCTTTACCCAAATCAGGAAACGCTAAGGCGATCGCATAACTGTAAATATCCGCACTCTCATTATCCGCCCCTGCTGATCTACCTTGTTGATTAGTATACGTCAACCAACTATTGACGACAAATTTGGGAGAAACTCGCCACAACCCCGCTACACCATAGGAATTTATCGTGCGTCGGTCATTATCCGAAATTAAACTGGGAGAATTGGCCGCCGTTGTCCCCACATCATTGAGAAAAGTGGGTATTCCTGCGGTATAAGCATTGACGTAAGTTAACCCAAAAGCTAAATTGTTTGTCGGTTCGATAGTTAATTGCGCCAAAGCTGAATAGTTACCATTAAATAAACCTCCAGCCGTTTTACCATTGCTACTATCGGGAGTTAAATCTTCTGGACTATTAGCATTTGCAGCTAAATAGCCCAAACTCAAATTAATAGCGGGACTCAATTCATAATTTAAGCCCAAACCCGCACCACGTGAACCAATGCGATAAATCGGGCTATATTGAGCAAAAGTAGAAAGTGAACCAGAACCACCATCTTGATCACCAACTGCACTAAACACATTCGGTAAATAGTCTACGTGTTCACCACGATTGGCAAATACAACCGCCCGTAATTTATTACCTACCGGAAACTTATAACTCACAGTCCCGATTTCTACACTACCCGCTTCCGAAAAGCCCTGGTTAAATGTTTGTCCACCTTCTGGGGTTGTTTCTCTACTACCTAACGCAGCTATCAAAGCATCTGCACCATAGCGAAAACCGCCTTCACTGTGGGGGGGAGGAGTGCTACCAGATTGGAGTCTAATTTTTAGCTCATCTCTCCCTGTAAAACTACTAACTAAATTCAGACGAACTCTGTTAGCGAAGATAGTGTTATTTCCAGATCCACCAACTCCAAAGGGGTCACTATCTCCACTCAAAACATCAGTCAGAGCAAAAATCGCTTCACCCGAAAGCTTTGTAGTTGTAGAAAACTGCTGACTTTCTAAAGCTGCTGTTCGGCTTTCTACTGCATCTATTCGTCCCCGCAAAGTTGCCAATTCTGAGCTAAATTCTGATTGTAGTCGTTGGATAGTTGCTAAATCTTTTTTCTGCACTACATCTGATGTAGCTGTAGCAATTAGCTCATTAACTCTATCTAAACAAGCATTTAAACCAGCTGCAAACTCATAACGTGTTAAGGCGCGATTTCCCTGGAATGTACCGTTGGGATATCCTGCTATACAGCCATACCGTTCTACTAAAGATTGTACAGCACTAAAAGCCCAATCTGTGGGTTGTACATCAGACAACTGAGATACAGAATTTACTTGGGCAGAAGCATCAATTTCTCGAACTTCACCAGCCCATACAAAGGGAGAAAGCACAACTATTGGCGCTGCTAAAAATAAAGCTGATAAAACTTTTAACATCATATCCTCACTGTTCAGACACTCTGATCATTCCCGCGATTTAGATCATCGAGACACAGGCGTAGATATATATACTTAACTTTTTCCTCCCATCGGGAATAAAATTAGTACATCATCGTCTGAATAATTTCAGCGAAAAAGATTTATAAAGATCAAAAGCTTTTATAGCAACCTCTTAAACCTATAGGAATCCGGTTTGATTTATGAAAAAATTAAGTATTGTAGGGTGCGTTAGGATGAAGTCCGTAACGCACCATTATTAAGGCTTTGGTGCGTTACGCTACCGCTAACACACCCTACGTGTCTGTTCAAAAATCAAATAGTAGTCCTATAATAATGCAGTAATTGCAATTGCTGAAGAAAGAGTAGGTACTGAACGTGCTAAGGACAAAAGTAATTTAGCGAGATTACCGCAAGAAAGAGAAAGTTTAATTCAACGCCAAATTCAAATTAAAGACTAAATAAATAATACATAAAAAGAAGTCCAACAAGTTTTGATACAGGTCAAATAATTGCTGTAGTACCTATTGAGGTGGGAATGGCGATAATGTTTTGTATTTGGGTAGTTAGGAAGAAATAAGGAACCACAGATGTAGACACGTAGTGGCTGACCGCATGGTATGCAGATTCATCTGTGTTTTTTAACCTAATAAATCAGCGCGGGGTTTAAAGCTTTCTATTTCCCGCAATTTTTCATACAGTTCCCGTTCTTCAGGTGTAAGATTCTTGGGCATAACAATTTGAATTTCTACTAATTGATCGCCACGTTTATCGTTTTCACTAGGGTAACCTTTATTAGCTAAACGCAGTCTTTGACCAGTCCTCACCCCTGGAGGGATAGTCATTTTCACTGGGCCATCTAAAGTGGGTGCTTCTACTTGTCCTCCTAAAACTGCCTCACAGGGAGTAACTGGGACTTGGCAAAATATATTGAAACCATCTAGTTTAAATAGGGCATGGGGCAGTACAGTAATTTTTAAGTAGAGGTCGCCACCACCAATACCTTGGTTGCGTAAGCGGATACTTTGTCCTGTGACCATACCTGGGGGCATATTTACTTCGAGCGATCGCCCATCTTCGAGGCGAATCCGTTCTTTACCCCCTTGATAAGCTTTTTCTAGTGGTAAAGTTAATCTAGCTTCAATATCCCGGCGAGGTGTGCGCGGCGGGCTTTTAGGAACTGTATATTCAACTCTGCTTTTAGGAGTACGAAATGGATCTGTTTTGGTGCTACTACCCCCATTTCTGGTGTCTTTACGACCCCCTACACCAATAACTTGATTAATGAAGCTTTCAAAATCGTTAAATTGTCCTGGATCGACATCTTCAGTGCTAGTGCGACCATTGGCGGAACCAGCCCAGCTTTTAGCTTTTGGGGCTTTGTTACTGACAAAGCCTTTCTGCTTCCAGTAGCGGCTAAACTGGTCATATTGCGATCGCCTAGCCGGATCAGAAAGGACTTCGTAAGCCTCACCGATATCTTTAAACTTTTCCTCTGCTTCTTTGTTTCCGGGATTGAGATCGGGGTGATATTGCCTTGCTAACCGCCGATAGACCTTTTTAATTTCTTCGCCGGAGGCATCCTTAGTTATTCCTAAAATTTCGTAGTAGTCGCGAAAATTCTGCAAATTTTGCATAGCTCAATTATTTAACTTTTAATTTTAGTAATACGGACTGATGACTCAAGAATTTTGGATTTTGGATTGGCAATTTGAGATTGCAGTTTCATCCAAAATCTCAAATCTCAAATTGATTGACTACAACCAATCATCATCATCATCCCAGTTATCCTGGTAGCTTGGTCGAGAGGGTTTGCGAGCCGAACGCTTGTCGTCGTAGACAGGGGAACGGCTATCTCTGCCATAATCCCTATCGTAGTCTCTGTTGTAGTCCCTGCCATAGGAATCACGGGAATCACGAGAATCACGTTCTCGATATGAATCACGGGAAAAATCGCGATCGCGTTCCTTTTCCTTGTCGCCACCCGTAAAAATGTCCCGAATCGTGCCGAACAAGTCCTCATCGTCGTCCTCAGCATAATACTCACGGACTTCTCGGTTCAGTTCATACAAAGCATCTTGCAAGTCAGCGTAGGCTTGATCAATGCCGCGATCTTCATTTTCCTGGAGACTTTCCCGCAGTTCTCGGCAAATACCATCAATTCGCTGGCGGCGGTTGCGAGCAAACTGCATCCCAAATTCTAGTGCCACTTCTCTGAGTTGGCGTTCTGCTTGTAAAATCAAAGCTTCAGAACGAGTCCGCTTTTCTACTCTTTCTTTGCGTTCTCGGTCAACATCGGCGTATTTTTGAGCATCCTGAATCATCCGATTCACTTCTGATTCGCTCAAAGTAGAAGCGCCTTGAATTGTGATGCTTTGTTCTCGTCCGGTGGTTCTATCTACGGCTGTCACCTGCAAAATTCCGTTAGCATCGATATCAAAAGATACCTGAACCTGGGGAATACCTCTGGGCGCTGGTGGGATGCCATAGAGTTTAAAACGTCCCAGGGACTTGTTATTTGATGCCATTTCCCGCTCACCCTGGACTACGTGAATTTCCACAGTGTTTTGGTTATTTTCTGACGTAGAAAAAGTATCAGAACGGCGAACTGGGATGGTAGTGTTGCGGGGAATCAGTTTTTTCATCACGCCACCAATGGTTTCTAATCCCAAAGATAATGGTGTCACGTCCAAAAGCAGCACATCTTTGAGTTCACCCGCCAAAATACCTGCCTGAATGGCAGCACCGATGGCTACAACTTCATCAGGATTGACATTTTCATTGGGTTCGATGCCAATTAAGTCTCGCACTAACTGCTTGACTATGGGCATTCGTGTAGAACCACCAACTAGCACCACTTCCTCAATATCTACAGGAGAGAGTCCAGAATCTTTGAGGGCGCGTTTGACTGGTGTCCGGATACGACTGATTAAGTCAATACATAAACCTTCAAATTGAGAACGAGTCAGGCGAGTTTCTAAATGTTTCGGACCATCTTCAGTAGCGGTAATGAAAGGTAAATTAATCTCAGTGACGCTGACCGCCGAAAGCTCAATTTTCGCCTTCTCCGCAGCTTCCATGAGACGTTGTAGAGATTGTCTCTCGCGTCTTAAGTCTACCCCTTCAGTTTCCAGAAATTGGTCTGCCAACCAATCGACTATTTGTTTATCAAAGTCATTACCACCCAGTTGAGTATCTCCACTGGTAGCTTTCACTTCAAAAATGCCATCGCCGACTTCCAAAATTGACACGTCAAAAGTACCACCGCCCAAGTCAAAGACAAGGATAGTTTCAGTCGTACCCCTATCTAAGCCATAAGCCAAAGATGCGGCTGTCGGTTCATTGAGAATCCGCAACACTTCCAAACCGGCAATTCTGCCAGCATCGCGGGTAGCCTGTCGTTGAGAATCATTAAAATAAGCGGGAACTGTAATTACTGCCCCTGTCACCGCTTCACCCAAATAGCGACTAGCATCTTCTGCTAATTTTTTCATCACCATTGCCGAAATTTCTTCGGGGGCGAAATCCTTTTTGAGACGGGGACAGGGAATTTTAATATTACCTAATTCGTCTTTGCGGATAGTATAAGGTACACGCTTAGATTCCTGGCTGAGTTCACCATACTGCCGCCCGATAAAGCGCTTAACTGCAAAAAATGTATTTTGTGGGTTGAGAACTGTTTGCCGTCTGGCCATTTGCCCAACCACCCTTTCGCCCTCTTTGCTGAAGCCGACAACAGAGGGGGTTGTTCGCATTCCTTCTGCATTGGCAATCACCACCGGCTTACCACCCTCCATTACGGCGACTACTGAGTTGGTTGTACCCAAGTCGATGCCGACTACCTTGCCCATGCGTTACTCTTCTCCTAGCGTGTCTTGTACTTTAATTATGATTATGCGGGACTACCTCTAGCTGTTTGCTATTGGATGAAAACACTTCAATGGTATAATAGTCATCATTAGGGTCAGAAGTAGAGGAGTTAAGCTTGAGGAGCTAGTTGCAAGACTAGGATAACATTGGGAATGCTAAGTATGTCCAAGTAGCTTAAAATCTTATCCGGCCAATACTAAGCTCTACAGTTTATTTAACTTGGGAAATCCACCCTGATCAAAGTTGCTTTTCCCTTTCTCCTGTCAGAAAAAGTTAATCCTGCAACTATTTTAAAGCTTTGATTTTAAAAGAGCGATTACTAAATCATCTGCGGCAGATAGCGCGAGAACGCGACCCTTACATGGCCACAGGCGGGCATTTTTTTGTTCAAGAATATATCCGTCAAGAGTTTGCCCAATGGGAAAGTGTGGAAATCCACACCTTTTTAGTAGGCAGTAAAAGCTGTAATAATCTCATTCTCAATTTACCTTGCCAAACTAAATCGCAAAAAAAAGATTTACCACCAATTTTAATTGCGGCTCATTACGATGCTGTACCAGGGACACCAGGGGCGGATGATAATGCTACAGGTGTGGCGGTATTGTTGGAGTTAGCACGAAAATTTGCGGCTGAACCGGTTAAATATCCTTTACGGCTGGTGGCTTTTGATATGGAGGAATATGGGTTGCTGGGTAGTGCTGCATATGCAGCTTTGTTACATGAGCAACGGCAACCTCTGCGTTTAATGATATCTCTGGAAATGTTGGGATATTGTGATTTTACTCCTGGCTGTCAACGTTATCCATCTCCTCTTCTAGAACGCTTTTATCCCAATCAGGGCGATTTTATCGCTTTAATTGGGAATTTACGCACAATTGGCGATTTAATCGGGATGAGTCGCCATATTCGCCAAGTTGGTGTACCTAGTCAGTGGCTACCTGTGCCGAATCGTGGTTTAATTGTGCCGCAAACTCGGCAAAGTGATCATGCGCCATTTTGGGATTTAGGTTATCCAGCCATGATGGTGACAGATACGGCATTTTTAAGGAATCCCCATTATCACAAATCTAGTGATGCGATCGCTACTTTGGATTTAGATTTTCTCACAGGTGTTTGCGAAGGTTTAGAAGTTGCGATTCGGCGATTATAATTTAATGAATTATTGTGGAAAACTTTAATATGCAAGTTTAAGGCTGACATAGCGGTTTAAACTAACATTTTCCTCTGCTGCTTCTATAGCTAGTCTACGATGAAGCTCTGGAGGAATACGAACTTGAAATTTACCACTGTAGTTTCTTTCTGCAATAGGTTCTGGAATCCTTTCATGATTCGCTTCCATATCAACTACTATATCTTTTACCAAGTTTGTAATACCTTCAAGTGCAGTAGAACGATTTTCATGGAGATAAGATAAACTTGGAAATTCGGCACACAGTACTACAAATTCTTGATCATCACTTGACCAAGTAACTCTATAGGTGTAGTGGTCGTAGTTAACCATTTTTCATTTCCTCAATTTTTTCAATCGCATCTAAAACTTGCTTTATACCAATTATTTGTGAGGCTGCATATTATTTCGACCCCACCCCTAGCCCCTCCCCGCAAGCGAGGAGGGGAACTAGATTTCTGGTTAAATTATATTTATGCATCTTTATATTAAATTGGTATTAATAGTATCAACATTAATACTATGTCAAGGGTTATTCTTTATTAGATAATTAATTTCCCTAGATGCAGCGAGTCCAGAAATCATTGCGTCTTCGGCAAGATAGCCACCACACCAATCACCACAACATACTAAAGGTGTGGCAGAACTTGCAGATAATACTGGATTTGTCCACGGACGACTAGGAAAAGCGTAACGCCAGCGATGTACTTGCATCCACTCTGGTGTTTCTAGCCAGGGAAGCGCTAATTTCTGGGCGGCTTTTTGCAACATATCTTTTCCCACTGGTTGTAAATCTGGGGTTTCTAAATGCAGTTCTGCGTATTTAGCGCTACTTTGTAAGACAAATACAGGTTGTTGAGGGTTGGGACGTTTGCTGCTATCTAATCCAATCCATCCCAGAACAGGATCATCTGTAAATTTTCGGTCTGTCCAATCTGGTAGCGGTTGGGATTTGGCAGGATATCCAGCGATCGCACTCACAGAAGGATAAAATTCTACAGAACTCAAATTGTCGATAAATTCTTGACCTAATACAGCTTCCCCCAATGGTGCTAACAGTGTCAAAGCTTGGGGCGCTGGAATGGCTAAAACTAAGGCTTTTGCTGTTAATTGTTCGTTATTTTCGAGAGTCAGACACCAATGATTTTCAAGAGTAGGGTGAATAGCTGTAACCCGTTGATTTAGTTGGATTTGTAAACCTGCGGCGAGAAATTTAGCGATCGCACTCATTCCATCTGGTGCAATATAACGGTGTGCTGAGTTGGGTTGAGTCGGATCTGTCCAGACTTCTAAAATATGGCGATCGCATAACAATTGCACAAAATTTCGGAATAATTCACCTTGAGGCTTTAAATAACACGCCCCATGATCTGCCCAAGTTCCATATAATCGGCGTGTAGCCAGTCGTCCGCCTAAACCACGGGACTTTTCCAGCACCAACACCGAATATCCAGCTTCAGTTAACCTTTGGGCGCATATTAAACCAGCCATTCCGGCACCAATTATGGCAATATCAGTCATACAATTTTAGATTTTAGATTTTAGATTTTAGATAGCGTAGCGTTAGCGAGTCCGCGTTCGCGCAGCGTCTCGTAGAGAGCGTCTTTTTGTTCAACCCACAGATAAATCTGGGAGCTTGTAGCACTAAGGAACTATTGTCATAATTTAGGCGTGATTCTCAGGGATACTCATAACCAATGACCAATGACTAATGACCAATGACCAATGACTAATGACCAATGACTAATGACTGCTAATAGTAGAATAAAGTACATAAAGGCTGCACGCAGAGAGGAAGGGAAATTGGATGAACTGAGGGCGGTGCTGGAGTTAGCAACAGAAGAGGAATTGCAGGATTTGACCGCAATTCTGTTTAGTCGTAAATTTAATCCCCTAGATTACGTTCATACACCTGAACCGATTGAGGTTCAAAGCCAAAATCACAAAGCTTGGTTAGATACATTAGAAAATCGGTTTCGGTTTTTAGCAGCCGATGGGATGACGGTATTAAAGGGGCGTACAAGTCAGGTAACTTATCGCCAAGCATTAATTCAAGTCTGTAAGTATTTGAAAATTCCTTATTCTGATGAACTGACAACCGTTGATTTAGAAGCTGAGTTATTTTTACATCTATTAGGACAGGTGTGGAAAAAATTGCCGGAAAATGAGAAGCAAAAATTAAACGAGCAGGTGCAACGTCAACTGTCCCAGTCGGACTTAAAACAACCGCTACCATTGTTATTGCAGCGTGATCCCTTGGGATTACTTGTTAAAGGTGGTAGCGCCTTGGCTGTTACTTCTATTCTTCAGCCATTGGTTTTGCAACAAATAGCCCGGCAATTTGCTATCCATTTTGCTAAATATCAAGTAGCTCAACAAACTGCAATTGCGGGTTCTCACGCAGCTGCTACCCAATTTAAAGGCTATGTAGCTCTACAAATGGCGCGACGGGGTATGACGATGAATGCGGCTCGTTATGGGGCAGTTCGGAGTGTTTTTACCTTCATTGGGCCAGTGATGTGGACTTGGTTTTTTGCAGATTTAGGATGGAGAGCGATCGCTACTAACTATGGTCGCATCATCCCCACCATCTTTGCTCTCGCACAAATTCGTCTCACCCGTGCTGAATATTGGGAACCAGCTTGAAGTTAGCTTTTAATCATCCCAACCCTCGTTTACAAACCCCTTGGAATGTTACCCAAATTGGACTCCTGATTTTTCCCTTGAGTCCGTTGCTAGGGGGTGTGAGTATACTTTTGGCAGCATTAAGAACTTGCCAAGTCCAATACCGTAGTGTTATTCACAGTCCCCTGAACAGGGGATTTGCTCTGTTAAGTGTATTACTAATCATTAGTTCCAGCTTTGCTGATGACAAAATACAGGCTTTTCTGGGCTTGTTTAATTTATTACCATTCTTTCTAGTTTTTGCTGGACTCAGCGCCCTGATTCAAACAACTGCCCAATTGCGGCAAATAGCTGGGATTTTCGTCATTGGTTCGGTTCCAGTGGTGATGATGGGCTTTGGGCAAATGTTTTGGGGTTGGAGTTTCCAGTTACAGGTTTTGTGGATTTTATTAGATTTAGGACTCGCCCCTGGAGGAAATCCGCCTGGACGCATGGCTTCTATTTTCATGCACGCCAACCTTTTTGCTGCTTATTTAGCGATCGCCTTCACTTTCGGATTAGGCTTGTGGTTAGAACAATGGCGATTAAGGTCTAAAATTCCCACAATTTTGTTAACGGTGTCAGTAATTAGTAGCTTTGTGGCTCTGATTTTAACTGACTCACGCAATGGATGGGCGATCGCGATCGTTGCCTGTTTAGCTTATGCACTTTATCAAGGTTGGCATCTAATTATAGCTGGTGTTGCCAGTGTAATTACTAGCGTCCTGTTAGCCGCTTTCGCACCCTCACCAATTGCTGAAACCTTTCGCCGCTTTGTCCCCGCTTACTTTTGGGCGCGGTTAAATGATCAAATGTATCCAGATAGACCAGTGGCTTTAATGCGAAGCACCCAATGGGAGTTTGCTTGGTCGTTGACTCAGCAGCGGCCTTGGACCGGCTGGGGTTTACGCAGTTTTAGCGACCTCTACAAAGCCCAGATGCAGATTGATTTAGGTCATCCCCACAACTTATTTTTGATGCTATCGGCTGAAACTGGTTTACCGAGCGCACTTTTATTTTTTGGTTGTCTGGCTTGGATATGGATTGCAGGTGTGCAATTGTTGCAAAAATCTCACTATATAGACAAAAAAGATAGATTAATAATTTTCAGTTATGTTGTTGTCATTTTACAGTGGTCAATATTCAATACCGTAGACGTAACTTTATTTGACTTCCGCCTGAATACAATTTCTTGGTTATTGTTCTCTGCACTTTGGGGACTTGTATAGAACCCATTTGTCAAACTCCCCGTTTTTTTGGCTACTCCCAATGAAACTTCGACTGACGAAACTTTCACGAAAGCAAAAACAGCGTCTAATTCCAGAGATTCACATCAAGATCCAAAATGGACTGTTCGAGATTATGGGTATGGGTACATGGTATTCCTACTGGCGTGATCCCTACCATTTGCTGCTGACAATTCCTTGGACTGGCTTCGTCATCCTCATTTTTACTTTTTATGTAACTATTAATATCCTATTTGCTCTAGCTTATTGGTTAGGGGGAGATTGTATTGCTAATGCTCAACCAGGCTCGTTTTTAGATGTCTTTTTCTTCAGCGTGCAAACCTTAGCATCCATCGGCTACGGTGCAATGTATCCTCAAACAATTTACGCCAATATCATTGTCACCATTGAAGCGATGGTCGGACTGATGGGAATTGCTATGATGACAGGACTCGCATTTGCCAGGTTCTCTAAACCTACGGCTCGTGTCATGTTTAGCCGAGTTGTGGTGATCATACCTCATGAGGGAGTGCCTACTCTGATGTTTCGCACCGCTAATCAGCGCCGTAACATGATCCTGGAGGCACAGATGAAAGTTTACTTAACGCGTGATGAAGTGACCGCAGAAGGGGAATTTATGCGTCGGATTTATGACCTCAGACTGCTGAGACATCAAACGCCTAGCTTCTCATTAACCTGGTCTGTAATGCATATAATTGATGAGTTTAGTCCTTTATATGGAATGACTCCAGAATCATTAACCAAAACAAATGCTTTGCTGATCATCTCTGTCAGTGGTATCGATGAAACAGTTGCACAGGTCGTTCATGCCCGTCATACTTATGGTGCTAATGAAATTTTCTGGAATCATCGCTTTGTCGATATCATTCATCATACAGCCGATGGACATCGCTATATCGACTACAAGCATTTCCATGATATCCAACCTTTAGAGGAAGTAGGTTGAGTTTTTAACCACCCTAATTTTCGGATAAGTCTAATAAATTGCTCTCAATCTGGATTATGAGAGTCCTGCTACTCGGTAAAATGGGTGTGTCGGTCATCAACCAAAATACGCCTAAGTAGCCCATCTGTATGCTTTCAACAGCTGACTTTCTTCAGTATGCCCAATGGTCGGGTATTGCCACACTTGTATTCGCGGCGATCGCAGTCCTGGCTTTTATTCTTAAATGGGGTATCCGCTTTCGGCTGGTAGGTACAACCGGCTTTATGCTGGTGCTAACTGCGGGTTTATTTTCTCTCTCGTTGGTTCCTCTGAGTCGCACTGTCATTCCAGGCGCAGTCAAATACACTCTCGTTTATGATAATGCTTCTACACAAACGGTAATTGCAACATCACCGAATATTACCCCCTTGGAATTAGAAGCGACTTTACGTCAAGCGGCTAGTAATCTCTATTCTTTCGGTCGTTTAGGTTCACGGGGAAACAATCAACTCACGATTCGCGCCCGTACTGTGATCCATCCTGAACCAGGGGTTTCTGTACCGCTGTTCTTGGGTCAAATCAAGCGCACATTAGCTAGCCGTGAAGATGCGGATATGGATATCGAAATTTACTTGGAAAAATTCGATCAATTACCTAACTCGGCTGCTTCATAGTTTTCATTAGACCTCTTTAACAAAGAATGTAGAGACGTTCCATTGAACGTCTCTAAAAGGGTTCTCTCTTCACTACAGGGAAAAACCCCATTTATTTGTTACCAAAATCACATATATTTTTTGTATTGCACTATACGTAAATCATTATCTTTAGATTAAAATAAGACTTGCTCAAAAAACCTCTCAAACTCTCATAACTCTGTGTCTCTGTGGTAGCCTGCGGCAAGCCACTCTGTGTCTACATTTTTTCCTAAATTCGTACATAATCACTATATAAAGTATAAATATCCAAAAATTTGGTAGTTCAGAATTTGAGACGAATGGGCATGATTAAAGCCAAGGGAAACGAAAATTCCTGGACATAAGTCTAAAATTTTATTAAGAAATATCAATATTTTGGCAAACTAGATTTATATGCCCAATCAATTTTCTACTCAAACTGTGTCTACTCAAACCTCTAGCTCATTCTTGACGCTGACGGTTGCTCCAGGAAAAATCATTCGTGGTTCTGGTGTGTTACAGACAGCATCAGCAGAAATTACCCGCTTAGGGACTCGTCCATTAATTATTGCCGGGAATTCGACCCTTGCCATTGCCCAAAAGAATTTACAAGCAATTTTAACCAAGTCAAACACTGCTCAGTCCTCCTATGGTGTAGATTGCTGCGAAGCTAGTTTAAAAACTTTAAAGAAAGCAGCCCAGGAACATCAAGCCGATGTAATTATTGGTATCGGTGGCGGTAAAGCTTTGGATACAGCGAAATTAGTCGCTGATCAATTACAGTTACCAGTGGTGACAATTCCTACCTCAGCAGCTACCTGTGCGGCTTGGACTGCCCTTTCTAATGTGTATTCTGAGTCCGGGGCTTTTCTCTATGATGTGGCGCTGTCTCGCTGTCCTGATTTATTAATCCTTGACTATGATTTAATTCAAACTGCACCACCACGGACATTAATAGCAGGAATTGGGGATGCGATCGCTAAATGGTATGAAGCATCAGTGAGTAGTGGTAATTCTCAACAAACTCTGATTATTTCCGCAGTCCAACAGGCGCGAGTTTTACGAGATATTTTATTACAAAAGTCAGCTACAGCTTTAAAAGAACCAAGTAGTCAAGATTGGCGAGAAGTCGTAGATGCTACCGTGTTACTGGCTGGGGTAATTGGCGGAATGGGAGGAGCGCAGTGTCGCACAGTTGCTGCTCATGCTGTACATAATGGTTTAACTCACATTTCGGGACACAGCAGTATCCACGGTGAAAAAGTCGCCTATGGTATTTTGGTGCAACTGCGTTTAGAAGAAATGTTACAAAGCAATCAACTAGCGGCCTCAGCACGGCAACAATTATTAAAATTCTATGCAGAGATTGGACTGCCGCAAAATTTAAGTGATTTAGGTTTGGGCAACATCACATTAAAAGAGTTGCAAACAGCCGCCGAAGTTGCTTTAGATCCTCAGTCTGACATCCATAGACTACCATTTAAAGTTGCACTAGAACAGTTGATGGCAGCGATGGTTTCTACCACTGCACCAACGGATAGTAGAGATGTTATAAATCGTGTCTCCACTAGGGGAATGAGTGAAGAGGTTTCAGAATGAGCTTGAATTGGATTACCCCCGCAGATCGCATACAACAGCTACCGCCTTATGTATTTGCCCGTCTAGACGAATTGAAGGCGAAAGCACGAGAACAAGGACTGGATTTAATTGATTTGGGCATGGGAAACCCGGATGGGGCGACACCACAGCCTGTAGTAGAAGCTGCGATCGCCGCTTTGCAAAATCCCGCCAATCACGGTTATCCGCCCTTTGAAGGTACTGCTAGTTTCCGTCGTGCCATCACTAATTGGTACAATCGCCGTTATGGTGTAGTACTTGATCCCGATAGTGAGGCTTTGCCTTTACTGGGTTCTAAAGAAGGATTAACTCATTTAGCGATCGCCTATATTAACCCAGGTGATGTCGTTCTGGTTCCTTCTCCCGCCTATCCCGCCCATTTTCGCGGCCCGTTAATTGCTGGGGGGAAAATTCACAGCTTAATTCTTAAACCGGAAAATAACTGGTTAATTGATTTAGCGGCTATTCCTGATGCAGTTGCCGAACAAGCCAAAATTCTCTATTTCAATTATCCCAGTAATCCCACCGCTGCCACCGCTCCCCGTGAATTTTTTGAAGACATCGTAGCTTTTGCGCGGAAATACGAAATTCTGCTAGTGCATGATTTATGTTACGCCGAGTTAGCTTTTGATGGTTATCAACCCACCAGTTTGTTAGAAATTCCCGGTGCGAAAGAAATCGGCGTAGAGTTTCACACCTTATCCAAAACCTACAATATGGCGGGTTGGCGTGTGGGTTTTGTAGTGGGAAATCGCCATGTCATTCAAGGTTTGCGAACTCTGAAAACCAACTTAGATTATGGGATTTTTGCAGCCTTGCAAACCGCAGCCGAAACCGCATTGCAATTACCAGATGTGTATTTGCATGAAGTCCAGCAACGCTACCGCACCCGCCGGGATTTTCTGATAGCAGGTTTAGGAAAATTGGGCTGGGATATTCCCAAAACCAACGCCACCATGTATCTGTGGGTAAAATGTCCCGTGGGTAAAGGTTCTACAGATTTTGCTCTGGATGTATTGCAGCAAACTGGCGTTGTTGTCACCCCTGGGAATGCCTTTGGGGTTGCGGGTGAAGGCTATGTGCGGATAAGTTTGATTGCAGATTGCGATCGCTTGGGTGAAGCTTTGCATAGATTTAAACAAGCTGGTATCCGCTATCAACCCGAAGCTGTCGTTTCTGCTCCACAATAAAGATAGATATATTCTGAAAAATGTCACTGATGCCTACCCCCTCTGCTACCAATTCTCATTTAATTGCTGCTGGCTTTCATGCACTTTCTGATCCAATCAGGATTGGCGTACTGGAACTGTTACGAAAGCGAGAACAGTGTGTATGTGACTTGTGCGACGCTTTGGGGGTGAATCAGTCCAAACTATCTTTTCACCTCAAAACTCTCAAAGAAGCTGGCTTAGTTAACTCCCGTCACGAAGGACGCTGGATTTATTACAGTTTAAACTTACCCCAATTTAAAGTTTTAGAAGCATATTTAGCCGAATTTAGCAATAATAAAATCATTTTATCTGCCCGTCTCTGCTGCGATTAAGAGGATGTTTTCAAAATTGTGGGCGAATATAATTTGCTACTACACAAGCATAACGCGTAGCGGTTGACCGTCAGGGCTTTACGCGGACTAATGAAAAATTAACCCACGTAGGTGGGTTTCGTCTGTGTAGCCGCGACTTCTAGTACAAGTCGGCGTAAATAAACAGACCATTCAAAATCCATGAAAAGCCCATTTTATAAGCTTTTTGACTTTTGACTTTTGACTTTTGACTTCCGCCTTGCGGTACTAGTCGCCAGGGTTAGTAATAAATTAGACTTGTGCATTCATCCTCTAAGAATAATTTTTTCAAGTGATAAAGTGGTAATCGTTTTGGGAACCCTGACATTAGAGCAAAATGGATTTTTCCACCTACCTGACTTGAACTTAATTATGCGTATAGGACTCAACTCTGTTGGGAAAGAATATCAATTGCAACTTGTTCAAGAAACCTCACTAGAATTAACCTTTCAGGTAGGTGTTCGACCGAAGTCTGCTGCGTTGAAGTGGGCGAGGCTTTCGTGCTGTATAAATTTAGTCATAGCAGTTTTAATGCTTGGGTTTATCTATGTATTGATGACCAATATGGCTAATGACCCAAATATCCCAAATATACCCTCTAGATCCTTCATATATTATATTCTGGGGATTTGGATGATTGGCCCAATCATGATGTTAATCAGTATCCCTTTTTACAAATACTTTACCGTATGGACATTTGATCGCATAGATCAACAAATTCTCAAAACCACAACTTACCTATATCGGAAAGACCATACCGACATTTTTTCCTTCACTGAAGTTCAATCTATTCTAGTTGAACAGGATCATGATGATGGTAGTACCTCTACAGAATTATATATGGTGCGGAAATCTGGCAAAAAAATTACTCTTAGCAAGAGTTTCTGCAACAGCAATAAGACAAGCCAACAAGCTTCTGACCTCAAATACCACCAAGAAATTGCTCAAAAGATGCGTCATCATCTTGGCTTGTAGAATTTGTCCGGCTTGCGGGACAAACAGTTAGTATAATAACTTTTCCTGATACATCAAGTTTTTTTGATGAATATTTGTATACAGTACCCTGACTGTGGTTGACATATCAATTTTTTTTGAAATGATATAAACATAAACTTAATATCACCCCTAAAAATGAAACTTCGCGTAGGAATCAATGGATTCGGTAGAATTGGACGGCTGGCTCTGCGAGTTGCGTGGGGTTGGTCAGAATTAGAGTTTGTTCATATCAATGAAATCAAAGGTGGGGCTGTAACGGCTGCACACTTGCTGAAATTTGATTCTGTTCACGGACGTTGGACACCAGAAGTAGAAGCAGAAGGGGAACGGGTATTAATTGACGGTAAACCCCTCAGCTTTAGTGAGTATGCTAAACCAGGCGAAGTTCCTTGGGATGAGTTGGGTGTTGATTTGGTGCTGGAATGCTCCGGTAAATTTAGAACACCTGCTACTCTCGACCCCTATTTTAAGAGAGGTGTGCAGAAAGTAATTGTCGCTGCGCCGGTGAAGGAAGAAGCCTTAAATATTGTCATGGGGGTGAATGACCACCTCTATCAGCCGGAAAAGCATCATTTACTGACTGCTGCTTCCTGTACTACTAACTGTTTAGCCCCAGTAGTCAAGGTAATTCATGAAGGTTTGGGGATTAAGCATGGCATCATTACTACCATTCATGACAATACCAATACTCAAACTATTGTCGATGCACCTCATAAAGATTTGCGTCGGGCGAGGGCTACGAGTCTGTCTCTGATTCCCACAACCACAGGTTCAGCAACCGCAATTGGTTTAATTTATCCTGAACTCAACGGTAAGCTCAACGGTTTAGCTGTGAGAGTGCCTTTACTTAATGCTTCTTTAACAGATTGTGTGTTTGAAGTGGTGCGACCGACCACAGTAGATGAAGTTAATAGTTTGTTGAAAGCTGCTTCTGAACAAGAACCACTCAAAGATATTTTGGGTTATGAAGAGCGTCCTTTAGTATCTATTGATTACAAAGATGATCCTCGTTCTTCGATTATTGATGCTCTCTCCACAATGGTGGTGAATGAAACTCAAGTCAAAATCCTGGCTTGGTATGACAACGAATGGGGTTACGCGAATCGCATGGTTGAATTGGCTCGTAAAGTTGCATTGAGTTATTAGTCATTAGTCATTAGTCATTGGGAAAAAACTTCACCCCTGCTTCTTCTTTCCTCATCTCCCTACTCCCTACTCCCCAATTTTTCATGACTTCTTCTACAGCTTCTCGCGCTAATCTCAAGAATTACACTCTTGTCACCCTTGCCTATTGGGGTTTTACCATCACCGATGGTGCTTTGCGAATGCTGGTACTGCTGTATTTTGACAGTATTGGCTACACACCATTACAAATCGCTTCTCTGTTTCTGTTCTATGAAATATTTGGCGTTGTTACCAACTTTTTAGGCGGTTGGATTGGCTCTCAATTCGGATTAAAAATAACTCTTTACGCTGGTATTGGGTTACAGGTTTTCTCGATGGTGATGCTGTCATGGCTAAATCCAGATTGGTCTGAGTGGATTGCTGTTGGTTATGTGATGGTGGCTCAGGCTTTTTCTGGGGTTGCTAAAGACTTAACCAAAATGAGTTCTAAGAGCGCCATTCGCTTGGTTGTCCCCCAAAAAGCCCAGTCATCTTTGTTTAAGTGGGTAGCAGTTTTAACGGGTTCTAAAAATGCTCTCAAAGGTGTTGGCTTCTTTGTTGGTAGTGTTCTCCTAACTTCTGTTGGTTTTAAGAATGCTCTATTAATCATGGCCGGGGGACTATTCTTGATTTTATTCACTGGGTTGATGTTGCCTAAAGGTATGGGCAAAATCAAAACGAAAGTTAAATTTAGCCAACTATTTTCTAAAAGCAGAGAAATTAATATTCTCTCAGCGGCGCGATTTTTCCTCTTTGGTTCACGGGATGTTTGGTTTGTGGTGGGTTTGCCGGTTTTCTTACGGGGGACTTTAGGCTGGTCATTCTATCAAGTCGGTGGATTCTTGGCTTGTTGGGTGATTGGCTACGGCGTTATTCAGTTTTTAGCACCAGTGTTAATTCAGCGATTTGGTTCTGGTCAGCCACCCAGTTCAAAAACCATCCAGTTTTGGACATTTACCCTCACAGCTGTTCCTGGTGCGATCGCCTTAGCCTTACAATTGGGTGTACCTGGCAATATAGCGATCGTTGGTGGACTGCTAGTATTTGGTGTAGTCTTTGCCTTCAATTCCGCCGTACATTCCTACCTAGTATTAGCCTTCACCGATGACGATAAAGTAGCGCTAAACGTTGGCTTCTACTACATGGCTAACTCCGGTGGACGATTAGCCGGCACAGTCTTATCAGGATTAGTCTTTCAATATTTCGACTTAGTAGGTTGTCTATGGACATCCATGTTCTTAGTCTTAGCAGCTGCAATAGTTACTACGAAGTTACCCGACCCCCAACCAGCCAAAGCGATCGCTTGGAAAACCGAAGGTGGAGAATAAGAAATAGAAATAAAGAAAAAAGATGTTAGTCCTCAGCACCAACATAATATATATAGAGATCCTCCTCTTCCTCTCTGCGACTCTGCGCCTCTGCGTGCAATAAATCTTGATTCAGCAACGCCCACGAAATATATCCCCAATCCCTGCAAAGAGAAGCTTAGATAGATGAGTACAAATCAAAACAGCAATCAAACGCCTGTACAAGCCGGGAGTAATCTCAATTTTTTTGAGAAATACCTTACCCTTTGGGTGTTTTTGTGCATCTTCGCGGGAATTGCATTAGGGAGACTATTTCCTGGGGTAGCGGTGGCGCTGGATGCAATGAGTATTTATCAAGTGTCAATTCCCATTGCGGTATGTCTGTTTTTCATGATGTACCCAATCATGGTAAAAATTGATTTCACCCAAGCTGTGAATGCTGTCCGCGCCCCCAAACCTGTAATTCTTACCTTAGTAGTAAACTGGTTAATTAAACCATTCATAATGGTGGCATTTTCGCAGTTTTTCTTGGGTTGGTTATTTCGTCCACTGATTACAGGTACGGAATTAATTCGTGGGAACGAAGTAGAAATAGCAAATTCCTACATTGCTGGGACAATTTTATTGGGAATCGCGCCTTGTACTGCAATGGTATTGATGTGGGGATATCTTTCCTACGCTAATCAGGGACACACCTTAGTGATGGTGGCAGTTAATTCTCTGCTGATGCTGTTTCTGTATGCACCTTTGGGCAGATGGTTACTAGCAGCCAATGATTTAATAGTGCCTTGGCAAACCATAGTTTTATCGGTGATAATTTATGTCGGATTGCCTTTATTGGCAGGAATGTGCAGCCGCTATTGGATTTTAAAACACAAAGGTAGAGAATGGTTTGAAAGGCGGTTTATCAAGTATCTCACGCCAGTTTCAATTACGGCTCTGCTGATTACTTTGGTGTTATTATTTGCGTTTAAAGGCGAAGTTATTGTTAATAATCTCTTACACATTTTATTAATTGCTGTACCACTATTTATTCAAACTAATTTCATTTTCTTAATTAGTTATGTCGCAGCATTAAAGCTGAATATATCTTATGAAGATGCCGCACCAGCAGCATTAATTGGAGCTAGCAATCACTTTGAAGTGGCGAGCGCCACGGCTGTAATGTTGTTTGGCTTAAATTCTGGGGCTGCACTTGCTACAGTGGTAGGAGTTTTAATCGAAGTCCCAGTCATGTTGATGCTGGTTGAAGTTTGTAAGCGCACGGCTGCTTGGTTCCCCAGGGAACCGCAAAAGGCTACATTAAAAGATCCACGTTGTATTAATAGTTTTTCATAGAGACAACAAGGTAAAAACCAGAATTATTAAGAACCTAATAGCCATTAAAAACAGCGCTGATCATCTTACCACTCCCCGGTGAATTGTTTATTTAGCTTGCTGTTCAGATACAACTAGCGCACCTTGTACCGCGCATTTTTCTAGTTCCCACTAGCAGCTAAAAACCGATAATCTATACTTCAGCACTTCAGCAATTTCAGGTCTTTTTAATAAAAAGCCAAAACAAAATATATTTTGTAGATTTACTTAATATATCTACACATAGTCTATTTCAATCAATCACAAAATTTTCATATTTCTTATCTCTATCTGAATGAATTGACTGTTAGACTGTTAATCGCAAGCAGCTTAAGAAACACTGCAAAATGCTACTGAAAAATAAAAAGTTAGCGGTAGAAAAAATCCTATCTTAGGAATTACTGATGAGAACAAGATTAAGTGCGAACGTTGAAAGTTGAAAAACTGGATGAGATTTCTCAATTGTTGATCATCAGTAAGGTTTTGATAAGTTGTTTGTTGATGCACACAAATATTACATACTAACATCTAAGTAGAGTAGCTGGAATAACAATATCAACTCTACTTTTGATGCTCCCAAATAATAGAGGAGGATCGGATCATAATGACTATAGAATTAGAACTGCCAGGGATTAATGTAAATAGCTTAAAAGAAGCTCCCATACATCTTTTTAAGCAAATTCAACCCCACGGGGTGCTTTTGGTTTTAGAAGAACCAGATTTAAAAATATTACAAATTAGTAATAATACTTGGAGTATTTTTGGGATTCATCCTGAAAATATTTTGCAAACAAAACTGGAAGACCTGCTAGATCCGTTTCAAATCGAAAGAATTAAAACAGGTATATCAGAAGGTAATCTGGAATTTATCAATCCTACAAAAATTTGGGTAAGAAAAAAAGGTGATGATTATGCAGTATTTGATGCAGTTTTTCACCGCAATTCAGAAGGATTTTTGATTCTAGAGCTAGAACCCGCAGTTTCTCGTGAAAATATTCCTTTTCTGAGCTTTTATCATCTAGCCAAAGCTTCGATTAACCAATTAGAAAAAACCGCAAATTTGCATGATTTTTGCCAAATAATTGTCCAAGAAGTGCGAAAAGTCACCGGATTTGATCGGGTGATGCTATATAAATTTGATGATGACGGACATGGTTCAGTCATCGCCGAAGAAAAACTAGAAAGTATGGAACCATACTTAGGATTGCATTACCCTGAGTCAGATATACCCAAACCAGCCAGAAAATTATTCGTTGCTAATTCCATCAGAATCATTCCAGATTCTCATGCCGAGTCAGTACAGATTATACCTGCTCAAAATCCAGTCAGCGAGCGCCCAGTTGATTTAACTAATTCGATTCTCCGCAGCGCCGCTACTTGTCATACAGAATACTTACACAATATGGGTGTAGGTGCTTCGTTGACTATTTCTTTAATTAAAGACCAAAAACTCTGGGGATTAATAGCTTGTCATCATCAATTACCCAAATATGTTTCCTATGAATTGCGGAAAGCTTGCGAATTTTTAGGACGAGTCATATTTTCGGAAATTTCCGCCAGAGAGGAAACAGAAGATTACGACTATCGAATTAATTTGACATATATTCAAAGCAAGCTAGTGGAATATATGTCCCAAGAAGAAAACTTCATTGATGGGTTGGTGAAAAATCAGCCGAATTTGTTGAATTTAACCAGCGCTCAAGGTGCGGCTGTCTGTTTTGGTGAAGAATGTACAGTAATTGGAGAAACTCCTAAACCAGAAGACCTGAATTTTTTAGTGCAGTGGTTAAAAAATAACGTTGAAGATGAAGTTTTCTACACAGATTCTCTGCCACAAATTTATCCAGATGCGGAAAGATTTAAAAATGTCGCCAGTGGTTTATTAGCAATTCCCATTTCCCAGCGCAATTATGTTTTATGGTTCCGACCAGAAGTAATTCAAACTGTGAATTGGGGTGGTGATCCCAATAAAGCCTTTGAAGTGAGTCACACAGAAGGTCATGTGCGTTTGTGTCCCCGCAAATCATTTGAACTGTGGAAAGAAACAGTCCACCTCACCTCTTTACCTTGGCGATATGTGGAAATCAAAGCCGCATTAGAATTGCGGAAAGCAATTGTCAATATTGTTCTGCGTCAAGCCGATGAACTAGCACAATTAGCCCATGATTTAGAACGTTCCAACGCCGAACTGAAAAAGTTTGCCTACGTCGCCTCCCATGACTTGCAAGAACCATTGAATCAAGTGGCAAATTATGTGCAGTTGTTAGAGATGCGCTACGAAGCAGAACTGGATCAAGATGCCAAGGAATTTATTACCTACGCCGTCGAAGGAGTCAGCTTGATGCAGACCTTAATTGATGACGTGTTGGTATATTCTAAAGTAGATACCCAAGCGATCGCCTTTCAACTGACTGAAGTAGAAACACCTTTAGAACGCGCCCTCAGCAACTTACGCCAACGCATTACTGAAACTGGGGCAACTATTACCCATGATCCCTTACCCACCGTCATGGCTGGTAGTACCCAACTGATGCAACTATTTCTTAACCTCATTGCCAACGCCATCAAATTCCGCAGCGATGAACCACCACAAATCCATATAGGAGCCGAAAGGTTAGAAGATGAGTGGTTATTCTCGGTGCGAGATAACGGTATAGGCATAGATCCCCAGTTTAGCGATCGCATTTTTATCATCTTTCAACGCTTGCACACGCGAGATGAATATCCTGGCACAGGTATGGGTCTAGCCATCTGCAAAAAGATTATTGAGTGCCATCGGGGGCGGATCTGGCTAGAATCACAACTGGGAGAAGGTTCAACCTTCTATTTTACCATTCCCGTTGGAGGACGTGACCGTGAGCGTAGAAACGGAAGAAAAACTCAAAACCATCTTTTTGGTTGAAGACAATAAAGCCGATATCCGCCTGATTCAAGAAGCATTAAAAAATAGCTCAATACCGCACCAAGTGGTAACAGTCAGAGATGGTATGGACGCAATGGCTTATTTACGTCAGGAAGGCGAGTATGCTAATGCACCTCGTCCAGACCTGATTTTGCTGGATTTGAATTTGCCCAAAAAAGATGGTCGAGAAGTGCTGGCAGAAATTAAAGCTGATCCAGCACTCAAACGCATTCCGGTAGTAGTTTTAACAACGTCTCGTAATGAAGATGATATCTTTCACAGTTACGACCTACACGTCAACTGCTACATCACTAAATCCCGCAACCTCAGTCAGCTTTTTCAAATCGTCAAAGGCATCGAAGACTTCTGGCTATCTACCGTCACCTTGCCATCGGAGTGAGGAAGATATAGCAAAAGTCAAAAGTCAGCACTTTTAAGAAAAATAGGGGGTGAAACCCAAAGATTATGACTTTGAGCAACTTAGTAAAAGTTTTGTTAATTGAAGACAGCTTGCCAGAAGCTAGGTTGTTGCTGGAATTTTTGCGGCAAGCGGACTCTAAAGAATTTCGTTTAACTCATGTTAAGCGATTAAATGAAGCACTTAACGCATTAATTAGGGAAAGTTATGATGTCATTTTATTGGATCTTACCTTACCTGACAGTCAAGGATTGTCATCCCTACCTGTACTCATGAATCATGCTCCCACTACCCCAATTGTCGTATTAACAAATACCAATGATGAAGACTTGGCAATTGAGGCAGTACGCCAGGGAGCGCAGGATTATCTTGTGAAGCGACAGGTAAATGTTGATGTGTTGGTTCGTTCTGTGTGTTATGCCATCGAGCGTAAGCAAGCATTGGAAACATTACGCACAGTTAATCAACGCTTAGAGGTGCGGGTGGAAGAACGAACTGCTGAACTAGTGAAAGCCAATGAACTTAATCAGTTTAAATCTGAATTTGTTTCGATGCTTTCTCATGACATCCGTAATCCTCTGAATACTATTCTCTTAGCTGCGGGATTACTGCAAAATTATGATGATAAACTCACCCAAGAGACAAAATATCATCATTTAGAAATGATTCGTTCAGCAATCAAAAACATGGCACAGCTATTAGATGAAGTTTCATTGATAGGTCAAGCCGATGCTGGAAAACTTGAGTGTGAACTCATTTGTTTAGATTTGGAATTATTCTGCCAACAATTAATTGATGAAGCTCAATTGAGTACAGGGGAGAAAAACTTAACTATAGAGTTCACTAGTGTAGGAAAATTAGCGGATGCAGTTTGGGATGAAATCCTACTGCGTCATATTTTAGGGAATTTACTGGGCAATGCCATTAAATATTCACAACCAGGGGGTAAAATTCAGTTTGAACTTATTGCTCAAGAACACACCGTAACTTTCCGTATTCAAGATTGGGGAATTGGCATTCCCAAAGAAGATTTACCTATGTTGTTTCACTCTTTCCATCGTGCAGCCAATGTTGGAGGAATTCCGGGAACTGGTTTAGGGTTAGCCATTGCGAAAAAGTGTGTTGAAGCGCATGGTGGAGAGATTTTAGTTAATAGCGAAGTGGGGATAGGTACAGCATTCACCGTAACTCTTCCTGTGATTTGAATCTACGGTGTACCAACTCTGCCAAATTACCTACGGCTAACCCTACAGAAGAACTCAGAGTCAATGCTAGGGTGACAAAGCGAGATTTTTTAGACGATGAAACATTGGTAACTCCTAACCTTATAGTAAACAGCCTGTTCAATCTTTATATACGAATGGTGGCTATCCAGGTTATGCAAAAATACAGAAATAAGTAGGCATGAATCAGGGTAGGGATTTTTCGCATGAAAAAACGCCCCCCATTTCTGAGAGGCGTTTTTTATTTAACTAAGCTTGAAGATTAACCGTTGATTGCAGGTGCAGTTAAAGCAACTGGAGCAACATCAGCAGCAGCCAAGTCTAGGGGGAAGTTGTGAGCGTTACGCTCGTGCATTACTTCCATACCCAAGTTAGCGCGGTTGATTACGTCAGCCCAGGTAGCGATAACCCGACCTTGAGAATCAATTACTGATTGGTTGAAGTTGAAACCGTTCAAGTTGAAAGCCATTGTGCTGATACCCAAAGCGGTAAACCAGATACCGATTACAGGCCAAGCAGCTAGGAAGAAGTGAAGTGAACGGCTGTTGTTGAAGGAAGCGTATTGGAAGATTAACCGACCGAAGTAGCCGTGGGCTGCAACGATGTTGTAGGTTTCTTCTTCTTGTCCGAACTTGTAACCGTAGTTTTGTGATTCGGTTTCGGTTGTTTCACGTACCAAGGAGGATGTCACCAAGGAACCGTGCATTGCGGAGAATAATGAACCACCGAAGACACCAGCTACTCCCAACATATGGAAGGGGTGCATCAAGATGTTGTGTTCTGCTTGGAACACAATCATGAAGTTGAAGGTTCCGGAGATACCCAAAGGCATACCGTCGGAGAATGAACCTTGACCAATTGGGTAGATTAAGAATACTGCTGTAGCAGAAGCCAAAGGCGCAGAGTAAGCTACACAGATCCAAGGACGCATACCCAAGCGGTAAGATAGTTCCCACTGACGACCTAAGTAGCAAGCGCAACCGATCAAGAAGTGGAAAATTACCAATTGGTAAGGACCGCCGTTGTACAACCACTCATCTAAGGAAGCTGCTTCCCAAATGGGGTAGAAGTGCAAGCCGATCGCGTTAGAGGAAGGAACAACTGCACCAGAGATGATGTTGTTTCCGTAAATCAAGGAACCAGCTACGGGTTCGCGGATACCGTCGATGTCTACGGGAGGAGCTGCAACAAAGGCGATGATGAAGCAGGTGGTAGCAGCTAGTAGGGTTGGGATCATTAGAACTCCGAACCAACCGATGTAAATGCGGTTGTCGGTGCTGGTAATCCATTCGCAGAAGCGATCCCATACGTTGGCGCTTTGGCGCTGTTGTAAGGTAGTAGTCATGTGTTTATGATTGCGGTTATTTATGTATGTATGAGACAGATGCGTTTGCTTTTCTGTCTATGAAATTACTTTACACTACTTTACAAATGTTACGCAAGTTAATTAATATGAGTAAAAATTATACATATAGTTAGTTTTACTTATGAGTGATAAGTAATCAAATATATCTGTGGATAATTAATTCTTCTAAACGCGACGCGGTAAGGGCAGCTATGCCGCAAATACCATATAAATGTAGTGAATGTTACGCCCTGGGTAGGATACAAATCACGACAATATATATGAGGCTAGGATATGTGCTTTAGATAATTTTTATCTCATCTACTTAGTGCTTGTGATTTATCAACACGCTGAAAAGCTGCTTAAAACTCAACAGGGAAAAGCATCAGGTGAAAATTATAGATTTAGCTGGTTTGACTGGTGTTGTCTGTGGTATCCTCCTGGTTGGCTGGTTTTATTTAACCGCCACTGGCAGCACTATCACGCTGATCCAGATGGTTGGAATTGGGTAGAATATGGATTATTTTTAGTTCCAGGTGGATTCTACTTAGCACTGCTAAATCGATGGTTGCGTTTGGGATGTCGTTCACCAAGAAAAGAAGTTGATGAATTTAATCCTCAGTATCAGAAAGCTTTTCGGGAAGAAATTCTAGCTCCTATAGTTAAATATTATTTTCGGGGTGAGTTGCAACAAATTCATAACTTACCGCCACAAAGTTCTGTCATTGTAGCGATGAACCATGCAGGGATGTGTTTTCCTTGGGACTTTATCACTTTAGGTTATTTATTAAGTCAAGCCCAAGGTTGGGAGGTGCAACCCTTAGCCAGTGAAACACTATTTGAGCATCCTTGGATGAGTTGGTGGTTACCTCCTAAATGGTCACAGGTTTTAGGTGCTGTGCGCGCCCAGAGGAGTGATTTTGAAAAAGCAGTTGTTAAAGGTAAAACTCTGCTATACGCACCGGAAGGAGTACGTGGACCGCTTAAAGGTTGGAGTCAACGCTATCAACTACAAAAATTTGATGTAAGTTTTATGCAAATGAGCGATCGCTATCATATTCCCATTCTCCCAGTTCTTTGCATTGGTAGCGAATCCTTGCATCCTTGGACAGTCAACCTCAAGAAGTTGCAACGACTATTTAAATTACCGTTTTTGCCCATATCGCCATTAATTATTCTGTTGCTCATATTTCCCTCAATGGGAGTTTGGGCTATGAGAACTCGTCTACAATACTTTATCCAACCTGTACAAAAAGTCAACTCAGTCCAAAAACGTGCGGAAAGTTATAAACAAGTACAGCAACTGCGAGAAAAACTCCAAATTCAAATTATGGCGTTGTTATCTCACGCAGAGGCGCAGAGGCGCAGAGAATAAGACTGAGAAAAACTCTGCGTACCTTCGCTTACCTCTGCGTTTAATCCATAGAAGAAGTTCCAAAACGGTAGCCTTTGCCGTAAACAGTATGAATTAGTGGAGTTTCTTTGCCTACTTCAATTTTACGCCGCAGCAGGCGAATTAATGCGGCTATGACATTACTATTGGGTTGTTCGTGATCTTGCTGCCAAAGATTTTGTAAAATTTGGGCATGAGTTAGCAAATGTCCGGTATTTTCCATAAAGTATTGCAGCAGCTGATTTTCCTTTTGAGATAACTCAATAATTCGCCCTTGACGATAGGCTACTTGGTTTTCACTATCAAGTTCTAAATCAGCGACTGTCAATCTTCCAGTTGTGGTTTCATAGCTGGGGGAACCAGCACGACGTAACAACGCCCGCACTCGCGCTAATAACTCTCGCAGTTCAAAGGGTTTGACTAAATAGTCATCCGCACCCGCATCTAAACCTTCTACTCGGTCATCTAGGGTATCTTTGGCTGTGAGAAATAGTACAGGTGTGGCTTTACCTTGGCGGCGCAATTCCTGACAAATTTCTAAACCTGTTTTTCCGGGTAACATCCAATCTAAAATTAGTAAATCATAAGTACCCACGGCGGCAAATTCGCTACCTGTGGCACCATCGTAAGCCATATCCACACTGTAACCCTCGCGGTTTAACACGCGACTTAGGGGGTCAGTTAGTTCTACTTCGTCATCAACTAATAAAATTCTCATGCTGCTTGTGGTAAGCAATCAAGATATTCTCAATTAAAGGAACTACCAAAAAGAAAATGTTAACTGTTGCGTTACCGAAAGGGGAACTACTTAAAAATAGCATCCGCTTGTTGAAATCTGTAGGTTTGGATTTTAGCGCTTTTTTAGATTCTGGAACTCGCCAACTGCAAATTCCTGATGCTAGCGGACAAGCAAAAGGACTTTTGGTGCGGGGACAAGATGTACCTGTATATGTAGAATATGGTCAGGCACAGTTGGGAATTATTGGTTACGATGTGCTGCGGGAGAAAAAGCCGCAAGTGGCACATTTAGTTGATTTACAGTTTGGTCATTGTCGAATGTCAGTGGCTGTAAAAGCATCTAGTGCCTATAAATCACCCTTAGATTTACCCCCTCATGGTCGAGTCGCTTCTAAGTATGTTAATTGCGCTCGTGAATATTTCCATAGTTTGGATCTACCTATAGAAATCGTACCTTTGTATGGTTCTGTGGAGCTAGGCCCCATTACTGGAATGTCAGAAGCGATTGTGGATATAGTTTCTACGGGGCGGACTTTGAGCGAAAATGGTTTAATCGAAATTACGACTTTGTATGAAAGTACAGCGCGCTTGATTGGTCATCCTCTGAGTTATCGTCTCAATACAGGGAATATGCATCAATTCGTGGAAAAAATGCGCCAGGATGTTGCTTTGACTGCTGTTTAAGGCTAAAAAATCTCCAGAATGATTCCATTCTGGAGTGCCAACAAGTGCCTCTCATACAGCAATTTTTAACTGCGAACGCCATCAACGTCACCAGGATACAAGTAAGTCGGCGTAAATAATTATTGTTGGAATAAAGCAGGGGACAGGGAGCAGGGGGAGAAAGAGTTTGAGCCTTATTTACTTTTCTTGACATAAGTAGGTAGGCACAAATAAACCTAACTATGTAACGAAAAGTAAAAACGCTGAAAACATTGTGATTGCTTTACTCCACTTTGTTACGTTCGCAATGACATAGTTGTAAAGAGGAGTGAAAACCTGCATGAGCAAGTTATGTCTTAGATCCAAGAATCCCCGTGCGTTCACGCCGGGGAGTGTCAAACTATATGTATGCAGTGAAACTTGTTTTTTTAATTTTTTTATAAAACCCGATGAATGCTGAATCGAATAATTATGAAGCGGCGAGGCTGGAAGTTCTCCGCCAGTATCAGATTTTGGATACGGAACCGGAAGAAGCTTATGATAATTTAGCTCAACTAGCTGCTTTTATTTGTGGTACACCTATAGCTTTAGTCAATTTTATTGATGAAAATCGGCAGTGGTTTAAAGCAAAACTAGGTATATCTGTCCCGGAAATGCCCCGTAATGTCGGTTTATCTTATCTTTGTCAAGAAAAACGGGATTTTGTCATAGTACCAGATGCTTTGGCTGATCCCAAGTTGGCAACCAATCCGGTGGTTACTTCTTATCCTTATGTCCGATTTTATGCAGGTGTACCCTTGATTACGCCGAAGGGTTATATGCTAGGAACCCTGTGTGTAATTGACAAAGTACCTCGGCAACTGAGCCAACAACAAGTGGAAGCACTGGTGGCTTTGAGTCACTTGGTAATTAACCAACTAGAACTGAGACGGAATGTGTCGGAAGTGTCTCGGATTAGTGAGGAATTCATTACCCATGAGCAAGCAGCTAGGGCGACTTCAGAAGCGGCGAGAACTCGGATTACCAATATACTCGAAAGTATCACTGATGCCTTTTTTGCTCTAGATCAAGAATGGCGATTTATATACATTAACGGTCAAGCAGAAGGACTTTTGCAGAAAAGCAAAAATGAGTTGTTGGGTAAAAATATCTGGGAAGTTTTACCAGCACTGGTAGACACAAAATTTGGTCGGGAGTATCACAGAGCGATCGCACAACAAGTTAGTGTGGAATTTGCAGAATTCTATCCACCCCTGAATGGCTGGTTTAGTGTTCACGCCTATCCCTCGCGCGATGGCTTGTCTGTATATTTTCATGATGTTACCGAACAGCAACAAACAGCCGCAGCTCTGCGAGAAAGTGAAGAACGTTGGCAATTAGCCTTACAGGGTAATAATGATGGTATTTGGGATTGGAATGTCAAAACCAATGAAGTCTTTTTCTCCACTCGCTGGAAGGAAATGTTGGGATATGCAGACCACGAAATTACTAATCATTGGGATGAATGGGAAAAACGAGTCCATCCTGATGATTTAGATCATGTACGGCAAGCCTTTGAACATCATTTTGCCAAAAAAACACCGTTTTATGTAACCGAGCATCGAATGTTATGTAAAGACGGTAGTTATAAATGGATTTTGGATCGCGGACAGGCACTTTGGGATGAAACTGGTGATGTGGTGAGGATGCTAGGTTCCCATACTGATATTGCTGAACGCAAACGAGCCGAAGAGGAATTAAAACGGCAGAATTTGCGATCGCAACTTTTCGCGGAAATCACCCTCAAAATTCGGGAAAGTCTCCAAATAGACGAAATTCTCCAAACTACTGTCAAAGAAGTCCAAAAACTCCTGCAAGCTGACCGAGTGGTGATGTTTCAAGTTTGGGCTGATGGTTCGGGAACGGTGGTGCAAGAAGCTGTCCTACCTGGTTGGCCTGCGGTTCTAGGACAAGACATCCTCGACCCCTGCTTTCAAGAACAAGGCTATGTGGAAAAATATCGTCTAGGAAGAGTCGCTGCAATTGTAGACGTTGAACAAGCTAATATTAAAGACTGTTATCGGAAATTTCTTCAGAAATTGGGTGTCAAAGCTAACCTTGTAGTCCCAATTCTGGTCAGGGAAAATCTTTGGGGTTTGTTGATTGCTCATCAATGTGCTACACCTCGCCAGTGGAATGGCTTTGAGTTGGATTTATTACAACAGATAGCCAACCAGATTGGCATTGCTCTCGCCCAAGCCAAGTTATTGGAACAAGAAACCCACCATACTCAGGAACTGGCTCGTTCTAATGCTGAATTAGAACAGTTTGCCTATGTAGCGTCCCATGATTTGCAGGAACCGTTGCGGATGGTGACCAGTTATTTACAACTGTTAGAGCGCAAGTATAAAAATGACCTAGATGCTAATGCCGAACAGTTTATTAATTACGCTGTAGATGGGGCGCGGCGGATGCAGAGCTTAATTAATGATCTGTTGAATTATTCTCGTGTTACCAGCCGGGGACAGCCCATTGTCGAAGTAGATTTTAAAACGATTTTGGAGCGGGCGATCGCTAATCTCAAAATTGCCATTGAAGAGTGTCATGCCACAATTACCCATGATCCTTTACCTGTAGTCATGGCTGATCCTAGCCAACTCACCCAAGTATTACAAAACTTAATCGGTAACGCCATCAAATTCCGGGGAGAATCACCACTCAAAATTCATGTGGGAGCAGTGAAAGCAGAACCAACAGAAGAACAACTCCCCACTCAGCCCAATGAATGGCTATTCTCCATCAGCGATAATGGAATTGGTATAGAATCCCAATATGCTGAACGCATTTTTGTAATATTTCAACGCTTGCACGGTAGAAGTAAATACCCAGGGACTGGAATTGGGTTGGCAATTTGTAAAAAGATTATAGAACGCCACGGCGGCCGGATCTGGGTTGAGTCGAAACCGGGTCAAGGCTCGACTTTCTACTTCACAATTCCCGAAAAAGCTGGTAAAAAATCGTGAATCATCAAACAGCGATTATGCCCATAGAGGTTTTATTAGTAGAAGACAATCCCGGCGATGCTCAACTGACCAGAATCGCCCTCGAAGATAGCAAAATATCAGTTAACCTGAATGTGGTGGAAGATGGTGTAGAGGCGATGGCATTCCTACGAAAACAGGGAAACTATGCTGATGCACCTCATCCAGATATTGTCCTGCTCGATTTAAACTTACCCAGAAAGGACGGGAGGGAAGTACTGGCAGAAATCAAAGCCGATCAAAGTTTCAAGCGAATTCCTGTAGTTGTTTTGACCACTTCTCAATCGGAGGAAGATATTCTCAAAGCTTATAACCTGTCAGCTAATTGTTTTATCACTAAGCCGGTTGACTTTGACCAATTCGTTAAAATTGTACAGTCCATAGAAAATTTCTGGTTTGCGATTGTAAAACTGCCACCGGAGTAAAAGAATTAATGGCAGGAAAATCTATTAAAGTCTTGTTAGTAGAAGATAACCCTGGTGATGTCTTGTTACTGCAAGAGTTATTACAGGAAGTAACTACAGCTCAAGTGGAGTTACAACCGTTTGAGCAACTTTTTGAAGCACTCGACTGTATAGCTAGAGATAGCTTTGATGTCATACTGTTAGACCTTTCATTGCCTGATAGCCAGGGACTAGACACCTTTATCAGCATGGCTCATCATGCCAAAGCCACTCCGATTATTGTGTTGACGGGTTTAGATGATGAAACTCTCGCACTCCGAGCGATGCAATCAGGCGCACAAGATTATTTAGTCAAGGGTCAAGTAACTGGTGACTTGCTGGTACGTTCCATGCGCTATGCCATTGAGCGTCAACGTTCCGAAAATGCCCTGCGCCAGAGTGAAGAACGCTTTCGGGTGGCGCTCAAAAATTCTCCGATCTTTGTTTTCAATCAAGACACAAATCTATATTACACCTGGGTTTATAACTCGATGTCTGGATGGACGAGTCAGGATATGTTGGGTAAACATGACTTTGATTTGATTCCAGAAAAAGATGCTCAACGTCTGACCGCAATTAAACATAGTGTGCTGACTAACGGCATTGGGATTCGAGAGGAAGTATCTATCACTACCCCCCAGGGGACTCGATATTACGACTTGACTGTGGAACCATTGCGGAATGAGTCGCAAGAAATTGTCGGCATAACTTGTGCCGGTATTGATGTCAGCGAAAGCAAGCTTTCGGAAGCAAAAATTCGTGAACAAGCGGCTTTACTAGACATCACCACTGATGCAATTTGTGTATGTGATTTAGAAAACCAGATTCTCTTTTGGAACAAAGGTGCAGAAAATCTCTATGGTTGGCCAGTTCAAGAGGCTGTGGGCAGAAATACTAGCGAGCTTTTAGATAATGAAGCGGCGCAGGAAAACCACGAGGCTTTATTGTCTGTGATGACTAAAGGTAAGTGGGAAGGCGAGTTAACTCAAATTACTAAAACTGGTAAAGAACTCCTGGTAGCTAGTCGTTGGAGTTTAGTCCGCGACGCACAGGGAATGCCGAAGTCAATTTTGATTGTTGATACGGATATTACTGAAAAGAAGCGTTTAGAATCACAATTATTTCGCGCTCAACGTCTGGAAAGTATCGGTACACTGGCTAGTGGTATTGCTCACGACCTGAATAATATTCTCACACCGATTTTGGCAGGAGCGCAATTACTACCGTTGAAATTCCCCGATGCTGATGAACGGACGCGGCGGTTGTTGGAAATCTTGGAAATCAACGCGAGACGGGGAGCGGATTTAGTTAAGCAGGTACTATCTTTTGCCAGAGGTGTAGAAGGAAAGCGGATTACTTTACAAATCAGACATCTAATTGTAGAAATTGCCAAAATTGTCAAAGAAACATTCCCCAAATCTATCGAAATTAATACTGATATCCCCAACGACTTATGGCTGGTTTCTGGAGATAGTACCCAATTGCATCAGGTACTGATGAATCTGTGTGTCAATGCTCGCGATGCTATGCCTAATCGGGGGACTTTAACTATATCTGCTGAGAATCTTGTGGTTGATGAAAATTATGCTCGGATGAACTTGGAAGCAAAAGCAGGATTATATGTAGTGATTACGGTTACGGATACTGGAGTTGGCATTCCGCAAGAAACCTTAGATAGAATTTTTGAACCATTTTTTACCACTAAACCAGTCGGACAAGGCACAGGCTTAGGACTTTCTACTGTGATTGGGATTACTAAAAGCCACGGTGGTTTTATCAACGTGTATAGCGAGGTGGGACATGGTACTAGTTTTAAGGTCTACTTACCAGCCGTGGGGGGAACGGAAACACTCGCTGTTGAAGATGTGGAAATACCCACGGGACATGGGGAATTAATTCTG
Organism: Nodularia sp. LEGE 04288; assembly: GCF_963896525.1. Lineage (NCBI taxonomy): Bacteria > Bacillati > Cyanobacteriota > Cyanophyceae > Nostocales > Nodulariaceae > Nodularia > Nodularia sp. LEGE 04288. Next base: position 1,679 of record NZ_CAWQOY010000011.1, on the reverse strand, counting down.
ATTGTGGATGATGAACCCTCAATACAAGATGTCACCAGAACATCGCTGGAAAGTCACCAATACCAGACTTTAATTGCTAGTGACGGCAGTGAGGCGATCGCACTATATGCTAAATATGCAGACAAAATTAGTGCCGTACTCATGGATATGATGTTACCTTCCTTGGATGGACTCACCGCTATCCGGACTTTGCAAAAAATTAACCCCCAGGTGAAAATTATTGCTACCAGTGGTCTGATGTCCAAAACCAAGTTAGAAGAAGTGATTGAAACTGGTACACAGACATTTTTACCGAAACCTTATACTGTCAATGAATTATTACTGTCTTTAGATAAAATACTTAACTAGCTATTTCACAGCTATCGCACCAACCCCGAACAGTCACTTCATAACTTTCACCACGCATTCCAGGGCGGAGACTCTTCATATCTACACACTGGAAAGTTTCCCAGGCAATATCTTCAATTGCACCACATCGGCGGCAGCAAAAATGATGATGCGGTTCGACATTCGCATCATAGCGACAAACACCCTCTTCCAGTAAAACTTCCTGCACAAGTCCCACCTCTCTCAAGGCTTGGAGAGAACTATAAATAGTCGCCTGAGATGACACCGGAAAATCTTTGTTCAGATCCGCCAGGATGGTTTCTACTGTAGGATGATCGGCCCGAGATAACAAATTTGCATAAACTGCGAACCTCTGAGGAGTCACCCTCAAACCCTTAGACTTTAAGGTTTGAATAATTGTGTGTGCCTCTTGCTGCATATCTACTGCTACATTTTGCGTGTTAACGATTTCCCTATTATAATCGTCCCCACAAATAAATTAGTATTATATGTGAACAAAATAAATAAGTAAGTATTTATAACTATTGAAATTTTCGTAAATCAGAATTATTCTGATATAAGTGAGCATAATGCAATCACAAACTAACACTCAACTCATCAAAAGATTAATATGGCTGTTATCGAAAAAGTTCCCAACGTTGTATTCAAAACCCGTGTGCGCGACGAGTCCATTGGTGGCACTAACCCCTTCCGTTGGGAAGACCGCACCACTCAAGATATTTTCGCTGGTAAGCGTGTTGTAGTATTTTCACTACCTGGAGCTTTTACCCCCACTTGTTCCACCTCCCACCTTCCCCGCTACGAAGAACTCTATGACCAATTCAAAGCCTTGGGAATTGATGATGTAGTTTGTGTATCTGTGAATGATGCCTTTGTCATGTTCCAGTGGGGCAAGCAACAAGGCGCTACAAATGTTAAGCTCCTCCCCGATGGTAATGGTGAATTTACCCGCAAGATGGGGATGTTAGTTGATAAATCTAACCTGGGCTTTGGTCTGCGCTCTTGGCGTTATTCAATGGTCGTGAATGACGGCAAAATTGAAAAGATTTTCATTGAAGCTGGTTACGAAGATAACTGTCCCACCGACCCATTTGAAGTTTCGGATGCAGACACCATGCTGGGTTACCTGAAACAAGCTAAAACTCCTGCTGCTGTGTAATATTTTAGGGACTGGGAATTAGGTATTGAATATCGGGACATTGAGTGTTGGATATCGGGGAAGAGAAAAACTCTTTCCCAGTCCCCAGTCCTCAGAAGAAGAGGGAGAGCATGGGAGCGCGGAGAAAAGGAAAAGGATTGTGATACAAGTCCAATTTATTCCCCCCCTGCCC
>NZ_CAWQOY010000010.1:0-17251 GCF_963896525.1 Nodularia sp. LEGE 04288 | reverse complement strand
GGAGTAAGAAGTATTAAACCCGACTTGATATTCTCCCGTATCCTTAGTAAGGAGAGGGGCTGGGGGTGAGGTTCTGTATTTTATTAAAATTCTCCCGCTAAGGCTGGAACGCACCTTTCACACAGCAAGGGATGCTCTGCTGATTCTCCCACATGGGTGGAGTAATTCCAACAGCGATCGCACTTTTTCCCCTCTGCATCTATTACACCAATTCCCCAGCTATCAGACTGGAAGTTATATTTCAAACCTTGCAAAGCTTCCGGAGAATCTAAAACTTCCACTTGGGAGGTGATAAACAGATACCGCAGTTCATCGATACCATTACCAATTTCAGGATTTCGGGCTTTCACCGCAGAACGCAATTGCTCATCCTTGACATATAGCAAGATTTTTGCTTCTAGGGAAGAACCAATCATTTTTTCTCCCCTGGCTTGTTCTAAAACCTTATTCACATCATCGCGAACTTTGCGGATTTGTTGCCAAAATTCTGCCAATTCAGGATTCCGCCATTTTTCATCTACTTGCACCCAACCAGCTTCAAATACTGATTTGCATGGTGTTTGGTAAGGGATAAATTGCCAGATATCTTCAGCAGTGTGACACAAAACAGGTGCGATCGCACGTGCTAAATTCTCCAAAGCAATTTGCAAAACCGTTTGACAACTACGGCGGCGGAAAGCATTCGGGGAACTGATGTACAATCTATCCTTGGCAACATCTAAATAGAAGTTGGATAAATCCACCACGCAGAAATTCAGCACAGTTTGGAAAAAGCGGAAGAATTGGAAACTTTCAAAAGCTGCTGTAACTTCCTCAAACACTTCAGTGATGCGGTGTAGCATATAGCGGTCAAGTTCGGGCAAATCTGACAAAGGTACTGCATCCTTTACCGGGTCAAAATCATCCAAGCTACCCAACAAGAACCGCGCTGTATTGCGAATCTTGCCTCTAACATCATTCATTTGCTTGATGATGGTACCACCCAGACGCACATCAGAAGAATAATCTACCGACGAAGCCCACAAACGCAGGATATCAGCACCATAAGCCGGTTCTTTTTTCTGGTCTTTCCCGCCATTAATCACAATTTGCGGGTCAACCACATTCCCCACAGACTTACTCATTTTTCGCCCTTGTTCATCTAAAACAAAGCCGTGAGTTAAGACAGTTTTGTAAGGTGCAATGCCATTTACCGCTACACTGGTGAGCAAGCTGGACTGGAACCAACCCCGATGTTGGTCGGAACCTTCCAAATACATATCAGCCGGATAGCGTAACTCTGGACGCTGTTTCGCTACAGCCGCCCAAGATGAACCAGAATCAAACCAGACATCCATTGTGTCTGTACCTTTGCGGTAAGACTTGCCATTATTGCGGTAAGACTCTGGTAATAACTCCTCTACCGACATTTCCCACCAAGCATCAGAACCTTTTTCAGCGATAATTGCTTGGACGTAGTTGATAGTTTCCTCATTCAGTAATGGTTCCCCGGTGGCTTCATCGTAGAAAACCGGAATGGGTACACCCCAAGAACGCTGACGCGAGATACACCAATCAGAACGTTCCGCCACCATTGGCCTGATGCGATTTTCACCTTGGGCTGGAATCCATTTTACAGTAGCGATCGCCTTTAAAGCCTCATCCCTAAATCCAGCCACCGAAGCAAACCATTGTTCAGTCGCCCGAAAAATCGTCGGCTTCTTCGTCCGCCAATCATAAGGATATTTGTGGGCGTAAGCTTCCTCCTTCAACAAAGAACCAGCCGCCGTCAAAGCATCAATTACCGCCTGATTTCCATCACCCAAAACATTCAACCCAGCAAACTCACCCGCCTCCTGAGTAAAATCACCATTGTCATCCACAGGCGCAAGAATCGGCAAACCATAACGCTGACCAACAATGTAATCTTCTTGACCGTGACCAGGGGCAGTATGTACCAACCCAGTACCCGACTCAGTAGTGATGTAATCACCACCCACCACAACCGGACTCTCCCGGTCAAACAAAGGATGACGATAAGTAGAATGTTCTAAAACCTGCCCCTTAAACGTAGCCCTCACCGCCAACTCAGCATCCAAAATAGCAGACAACCTTTCCACCAAATCAGTAGCCACAATCAAAAACTGACTCTGCGCCTCTGCGTCTCTGCGTGACACCTCCACCACAGAATAATTCAAATCACCATTCACCGCCACAGCCAAATTCCCCGGAATCGTCCAAGGAGTAGTCGTCCAGATAGCGACACCCAAATCCGGCAAAAATTCACCCAACACAGGTTTAGCAGCCTCAGACAGCCCTGTAACAGGAAAAGCCGCATAGATACTTCTCGAAGTGTGACCCTCTGGATATTCCAATTCCGCCTCAGCCAAAGCAGTTTTAGAACTAGGACTCCAGTGAACCGGCTTTAAACCGCGATAGATGTATCCTTTTAACACCATCTGACCGAACACACCGATTTGTGCCGCTTCATATTCCGGCTTCAGAGTCAGATAAGGATGATCCCAATCACCCCAAACACCATAGCGTTTAAAACATTCCCGTTGGTCATCTACGGTAGCTAGAGCAAATTCTTTGGCTTTTTGCCGCAATTTTAAAGGAGTTAAATTTTGCCGTTCTGCTGATTTCATATTTTGCAGAACTTTCAACTCAATGGGTAATCCGTGACAATCCCACCCGGCCACGTATCTAACTTTACGCCCTTGTAGTAATTGGTAGCGGTTAATAATATCTTTGAGAATTTTATTTAAGGCATGACCAATATGCAACGAGCCGTTGGCGTAGGGAGGCCCATCATGGAGTATAAATAATTCGCCGGGGTTTTCTTGGGAAAGGCGATCGTAAATGTTATTTTCCGCCCAGAATTTTTGGATTTCGGGTTCCCGCTTGATAGCGTTAGCCCGCATATCGAATTTAGTCTTGGGTAAGTTTACCGTATCTTTGTAGCTTCCAGGTTCTGTCACAGTCTCATGCCTAAGATTATATGTGCAGGTTATCCGATCAATTATAAGAGATGGGCATGAATATATAGTGGGATAAACGATTGCGAATATTAATTGTTTGCTTTCTCAGTGTATTAGATAATCTAAATCAAGGATTTAATATTATTTAAAAATGTAATGGTTTTTGCTTCATCTCTCTCATAATTCCCATTTACAGCTTTATCAATAATAGTAGTTGTGTTTAACAAAACTTCTTTACACTTGGTTTCATCCCATAATGCTTGTTCTATTTTCTTACAATATCTAATGAACTCATTGGATGTCATAAGTGGTTTTGTTTTACCCGCAACCTGCATTCTGAGAATATCAAGCATATAATATTTAAAAGGCTTATATTTAAAATCTATTTGCTTTTTTCTGAAAAGCGCATCTAAACAAAACTTAGCATAAGCGCTAACATAATAACCTATTGGATTCTCAGAATGAGAATGTAAAAATATTTTCCCTTTTGTTTCTTTTACAAGTTTTGTATGGTATCTTCCCGCATTATGCGCTTGGTCTAAAAACATCGAAGCAAAACATCTCATTTGAGAGCGGATATCCACTATTCGTATTTTTTCAACATCATCTAGACCATTAAATTGTCGAGGTCTTCTCTCATAATAAAGTCTTTTTGATTCTATTATAGAATTATAGTATTCCTCTAAATTTTTTTGAAAATCAGTTAAAGCTTCTAGTTCTTCAAGTTTTACAGGTGTTTGTCGATTGTTAGCTTTAATAATATTATTTTTTAATTTACTATCGCGGTCTAAGGCAATTATCTTAATTGGTATGTATAATGAATCTTTGATTGACTCCCTACTATTATACAATATATAACTGGTTTGACATCCATTAACAATTTGATAATCTCTAATAGTAATAGAATCTCCCACAGGATTAATATACTCGGCTACAATAGTTATACCATTGTTATACAATACAAAAAACTGACTTTCTTCAGATTTAATAGTTGCTTCTATTTCTTGATTTACGTCATTTTCACCTTGAAAACCTCTCACGTTATCATAAAATAATCCCCTCATTATATTATCATCATCATCAGTAATCAATTTCAAATAGTCTTTTGCTGGTACAATGGCGATATAGGCTTGGTTTACATCTGGTATTTTATGGATTGTAACACGCTTCTCTAACTTAATCTCTCTTGATATTTTATTATTGGCTAATCTATATAAATTTTGAATTCCGTTAGCGTCAATGGGATTAAATGTAAGTCTCTCAAAAATATCCATATTATCCAGACTTTTCTTCAAACTATCAATTGTTGCTGTTAGATATGGATCATCAAACCATTTTCCAGTCGTGACATAATATAATTTGCACAAAGGCTTTCTATTTTTAAATAAACTACTTTTTGCATATATAAATTCCATTAATTGCCGTTTATCTTTTATTTGATTATTGGCTGGAAATCGAGAATTTTCATCAAAAAATTCTGTGCAACCTATTATAAATTTTGCAATGTCACCAGTAACAAAATTACTACTTGTTTTAGATTGTATTAATATAAATTCCACATCTAAATACTTATTTTTTTCTGCCAATTCCTCAATTTCTTCTTGTGAATTAATTAAGCTACCATTAACAATTATTCCGATTCCATCTAATGCGTTATCTCCACCACCTCCGACGTGGATATCTTCAAAGTCAAATTGATAATTGTGTTCTTTGAAAATTACATAATAATTAACAAAATTTTCAAATACCTCTGAGTCTGGTAAGTCGTCTGGTAAATCTTGTTGTTTTCTAAAAGCCTGTAGTAATCCAGATGTAATTCTGTCCATAAACAGTCAAACTATAAAGAATTTGGATAAATTATACACCGTTTTGAAAGAAATTAGTAAAGCTCAAGCAAAAGCCTTGGGAGAATTTTTTCATGTTTCTCCAGCATTATTTATCTAAAATTTGAGGCGGTAAGCGTTAGCTATGCCATCAGGCTTATCGCCTACCTTCATTGAGCTAAAATTATCCTAGATGATGCGCGATCGCTCAAATTTACTGAATGCTACGATCAAGGAATACATATATTATTAGCGTCAGCTAACTATGCAACTTGAAGACTACTTTAACTTTCTAGCGCCTGATGATATTCGGCTTCAGGGTACACGAGTAGGAATTGAAACCATTTTGTTTGACTACCTCTTCCGTGCTAAAACTCCAGAAGAGATTGCCAAAACTTACATCTCATTGACTTTAGAACAAGTGTATGCAACTATTCTTTACTACTTACACAATCAGCAAGCCGTAGATGCTTATATGAAAGATTGGCTAGAGTGGGGCGATCGCATGAGAGAAGAACAACGCCGCAACCCCAACCCAGTTGCAGAAAGACTACGTAAATTAAAAGCTGAAAAAATGGCGATTCCATCTCATGGCGCTTAAGTATCTCATAGATGAGAACGTTGATCCGATTTACACAATTCAACTACGCCGCTTCCAGCCTGATTTGTTTGTCATGGCGGTTGGAGATTTGACTACTCCACAAAAGGGAACATTAGACCCTGAAATTTTGCTTTGGTGTGAAGAACATGATTTTGTACTAGTCACTAACAACCGCAAATCTATGCCAGTTCACTTGGCAGATCATATAGCTCAAAAGCATCATGTGCCAGGAATATTCATTCTAAGTCCAAAATTAAGCGTTGGTGAAAATCTAGAACAGTTACTTTTGATAGCAGAAGGTTCACTTGATCACGAGTATCAAGACCGCATAGAGTTTTTGCCTCTGTTTTAAAAAATGAAGTAATGCGATCGCCTGACCTCATTGATCTAAAATTATCCTAGATAATGCGATCGCTTTAAAACCACAATGCCGCAGGTGCCAGTTCTGCTCATTCGCGACCACGGAGTGACTGTATGGGCTTCTTCACTAGAAGGTGTGAGCAACTATCTGGAGGTAGCGGAATATATTTTTCGCTACAAAGTCTTTCAATGGCAATTTGACTGCAATAAAATTTCCCAACTATGACAGTTACTTACCAAGGCAACCGACTTAAAATCATTCTGACCGACATTGAAGGTACTACAACCGATATTAGTTTTGTACATGAAGTTCTTTTTCCGTATTCTGCAAAAAATTTATTAGATTGGGTACATAATCACTTAGAATTGCCAATTATTCAGGATATCCTGGAACAAGTCAGAGAAATCACTGGCCAATCAAATCTTGATGTAGAAAGCTGCCTGAGTCAGTTGATGATTTGGCACACTGAAGACCGCAAAATTACTCCATTAAAAACCCTGCAAGGTTTAATCTGGCAAGAAGGGTATGACAGTGGTGACCTGAAGGCTCATGTGTATCCTGACGCTGTTGAATGTCTTCAACATTGGTATGCTGCGGGTTTAACACTAGCTATCTATTCTTCCGGTTCTGTTGCTGCTCAGAAACTTTTGTTTAAAAACACTTTAATGGGGGATTTAACTCCATTATTCTCCATGTACTTCGATACAACTACAGGCAACAAGACAGAGAGTCAGTCCTACCTTACCATCGCAGATGAATTACTTGTCCTCCCGCAGGAAATTTTGTTCCTGTCTGACTCTTCAAAAGAGTTAGCCGCGGCCAGCGCTGCTAATTTCAACGTTTGTGGGTTAAATAGGCAAACCACGGCTGTAGCTCATAACTTTATCTATGTGAAAAACTTCTCGCAAATTCCTTTAGAATTATTATGAAAATTAATGGTATTTGGTATCACTCAATTACAGTCAACTCTAGACTAGTTTCAACTCCAGTGGCTTAACCCAACGCCATGTTAAAGAACGCTGGGTTTAATCCAAGTCAACCAGCTTGATTATGCGGTGGTATTTCTGCCGTTGGCGCTTCTGCTGGGGGAGCAAGTGCCGCATCCGGTGCAATTTCTTCAGCCGGAATCGGTGCTTTTTCTTCAGTCTCAGCCTCAGCTTGGGCTGCTGCTACCATTTCCGCAGGCGGGGGATTTGGTGGGGTTGCTTCCAAGACATCTTCAGTTGGAGATTCAGTTGTCGTAGGAGCAACTTTTTCCTCTTCTGATGTGGGAGTTGTTCTATCGATAATCTCAACAACAGGTTTCTGAGCGGGTACAGCGGTGATTTCCTCCGTTTTGGCAGTTTCCGGCTTTTTCTTGGTTATCGTCTGTTGTGCCTTGTTTTTTGCGCCGCTAAAGATGTTACCCAGACTCCCTTGCACCTGACCCAGCCGTTCCTGGAGGGACAACTTAGTTATTTGCTCCTGAATACCAGTTTTTACAGTCTCAGGACTGGGTACTGGGGTTTGTTGTGTTTGCGGGGTGAGTTGGCGACGTAACGAAAGAGTTTGCCAGCCAAACCAAACCAAAAGCGCCACGCTAGCCACATGACCAAGTAATAGCCCTCCAGAAATGCGGGGTGCAAACACCCATAACATTAAGGCATAGAAAAGTCCGACACCACTCCAGATAAAATCATTCTTACGGTGGATTTCCGGAAAAAAGAAAGCTGCGATGTAAATGGCTAAACTACCCAGTCCGACCACAAAAGCTAGAACATATGCCAGCATTTTTTGGTTACTCCTTACTGCATTATTTGACTAGTGATGGGAAATCAGAGACTAAGGATGAGGAATAATTTATATTTCCTGCCTACCAGTCCCATTCGGCTACGCTCACGGCAAGCTCAGTACCCAGATTCTTAACTAGATATTTCAATTTTGCAACTTTTGCAACTTAATTGCTCATTTAGATACAAACTGCATTACATAACTTTGCTTTGTCCTGACAAAAACACAGCAAAATCAGCGCCTCTATCCTCACAGGACTTTGAAGATAAACTTGCCACAACTAATTCTTTGTGCTAATTATAAATTTTTGCAGTTTATTCAAGTCTTAAGGTCTTCTTTAGGAGAGAAGCGAAAATCTCGGTCTACCCTAAAGATAAAAGGATCTGCAAGAGTTAGCCAAACATAATTTATGACACTACAAAGCTTTGGTGTGATTGGATTAGCCGTAATGGGCGAAAATATAGCGCTTAACGTTGAGCGTAATGGCTTCCCAATTGCAGTTTATAACCGCTCCAGAGAAAAAACGGATGCGTTTATGGCGCAGCGCGCGCCAGGAAGGAACGTCAAAGCCGCCTTTACCCTAGAGGAATTTGTCGCATCATTGGAACGTCCCCGCAAAATTCTCGTGATGGTGCAAGCTGGTAAGCCAGTGGATGCGGTGATTGCCCAACTCAAACCCTTACTAGATGAAGGCGATATCATTATTGACGGTGGTAACTCTTGGTTTGAAGATACAGAAAGACGTACTCAGGAATTAGAACCTGCTGGATTGCGGTTTCTGGGTATGGGTGTCAGTGGTGGCGAAGAAGGCGCTCTCAATGGTCCCTCACTCATGCCTGGTGGTACTCCCAGCTCCTATGAGTATCTATCTCCCATTTTCAACAAAATTGCTGCCCAAGTCGATGATGGCGCTTGTGTCACCTATATTGGCCCTGGTGGTTCTGGTCACTATGTGAAAATGGTACACAACGGTATTGAGTACGGTGATATGCAGCTAATTGCAGAAGCCTACGATTTGCTGAAAAATGTGGCTGGATTAAATGCAAATCAGCTACATGAAGTGTTCACTGAATGGAATACTACCGATGAACTCAATTCGTTTTTGATTGAGATTACATCGAATATTTTCCCTTACGTTGACCCCGACACCAAAAAACCCTTGGTGGATTTAATTGTTGACGCAGCCGGTCAAAAGGGAACTGGTCGTTGGACTGTGCAAACTGCTTTGGAATTGGGTGTGGCGATTCCGACAATTACCGCCGCAGTTAATGCCCGGATTATGTCTTCGATTAAAGATGAACGGGTAGCAGCATCGAAGAGTCTCACTGGCCCTAGCGCTAAGTTTGATGGCGATGTGAAGGACTTTGTTAACAAAGTTCGCGATGCTCTTTATTGCTCCAAAATCTGTTCTTACGCTCAAGGTATGGCGCTGTTATATACAGCTTCTAAAACATACAATTGGGATTTGAATCTGAGTGAAATGGCGCGGATTTGGAAAGGTGGTTGTATTATTCGCGCTGGCTTCTTGAATAAGATTAAGAAGGCTTTTAACGAAAATCCCGCATTGCCTAACTTGCTATTAGCTCCCGAATTTAAGCAGACTATTCTTGACAGACAAAATGCTTGGCGGGAAGTAATCATGACAGCAGCAAAACTGGGAATCCCAGTTCCGGCATTTAGTGCATCTTTGGATTATTTTGACAGCTATCGCCGCGATCGCCTACCCCAAAACTTGACCCAAGCACAACGCGACTACTTCGGCGCACATACTTACAAGCGTCTTGACAAAGAAGGATCATTCCACACTGAGTGGGTTCCCATCGCTGAAGCTAAGAAGTAAACTTTCATGCCGGAAAATCGGCAAATTGTGAAAGTCTCCACTATTTAGGTTAGAGGTTTAAAAGTGACTCTGATTATCAGAGTCACTCTCTTTTTTACCCTCTCACCGCTAATTGCTAGGCAATGTGTTTAACTTCTGACGGTTATGAGAACCTCACTTTTGATGCTTGAGCCTTCTTTGCAGCAATTCTATCTGGCGGTGAAGAAAGTTAAAAAACTTGCGTCTAGGAATCCTTACCACCTTTTGATGTCGCGAAGAAACTATTTAGTCCGATGTCAATAGCAATGGGATAACCATGAAAAGTCACATCTGGAACATCCACGTCAAGCTGCAAAGACAACCAGACAAAGTATTCAGAAGCTTTTTTGACTATCCTTGCTTGCTGAATTGCAAAACCATCAGAAATCGGTTGAGTTTGATGAAACTTTACCGAAAAATTGGGTTAGTTTGATTCAATGAACCTTGATGATGTCTTTCCCCAATGAAGGGAAAACAAAGCTGTTCACTCTCACCACAGTGCTGATTGCAGCAAATGTACCTTGAATATTTAAGTTTTATATTTCTGCTAGAGAAGCAGTACTTAATTCCCTGACAATTAGACAACTGCTGACTCTACAAAAAACAGCACACGAAGAGATTGCCTCACTTGAGGTTAAGCATTATTGCCGGACTTTTCCATGAATTTTATGCGTCCACTACCCCGATGTAATATTGGGCTTTCTGGCTCGCTCAGTTGCGCTTGATATAGAGACGAATCTGAGTGTAACTGTTGCAAACCAGAAGAGGATAGCAACATCTGAGATAAGCGATTTACCTTTGCTTGGCAGTTAAAAGCTAAGGAACTGAAGACCAAACTCGAAACTAAAAGTGAAATCGTAGCTCGCATAACAGATGTTTATTTTAGAACTCTCTTATCTACTGCTACTGATTTTCTGGTAGTGTGTCCGGAAAATTGATCAAAAAGTAGTGTGTTTTACTGAAAAAAAGTTACTTTCACGATATGTCAATCTCTTCAGCTAGTAACCAATGACCAGCATGATTTAAATGACCCCAAATAGTTAGCTGTTGATTATGCACAGCGCTTTGTAGTTGCTCTTGTGTGTGCGATCGCAAAGTCACAATCTGCCAAGTTTGACCATCATAGGCCTGTGGTGCAGTGATCGTGAAACAGTAATCTTGCTGATTTATCCGCCGGAAAATGCCTGTAAAACAGTCGCTTGTACGTGTTAACCCTTGATTATTACTTAAGTGATTATACGTATGCAGCGATGAACCAGGATAATTGCCATTTAATGGATAAACTTGCGGTTTATTTAAGTAATACACTTGCCAACTTAGCCATTCCGGACTTTTGGGGGATATATCTAAGTTAAATAAAGGTACAATTATTGCAGGATCTGGTAAAGATTGTAACAATGCATTTTGTAGTTGCCTGACAGGTAAATCCCTCGGCTGACAGTCCAACTCAACGCACATAGCCGCCGCCATTCCCGCCGCTTGACCGATACCCATAACAACAGGTTGTAATCTGGTTGCGCCATTAGCAATATGAGATACAGAAATATTCTTTTCACAAACTAAGAAACCATCTGTTGCCGCAGGAATGAGGGAACGGTAGGGAATCGTAAAGGGTGTACCAGTCCAACGTCCGCCCCAACGAATCGATTTCGGTTGCAGTGGTAAATTGAATCCAGGATAATGATGGTCGTTGGCATAGTTACCCACAGCGATTGCATCGGGGAACAGAGACGCTACCCTACCCCCAGCCATTGGCAAAATATCCTGTTCTCGCACAGTAGTTAGTCCCACTAAGCGGCGACTCTCGCGGTAGTAAGGATGCAATGCCAAAGCACTAGATTTAGAGGGGAAAACTGACTCAGCCAAGCCATAGCGCCTACCGAAGTTATTTTGGATAAAATGGGCAAAATTTTGGCTATGCCAGCGCGATTCTTGCAAAAATGCTTTTTTGGCTCCTTCTGACTCGATTAATCGCCCTACACCTTCGCCATAGTCATTACCACATATCGGCCAATTGATCATAAATCGATTTCCTGGCCAGCGTCCATAGTTTAAGAATTTCTCGGCTCCATAGTTATCCCACGCACCTGCAAACAGTGAAGGATCATAATTAGGCGCAGGTGGAATTTCCGGAGCAACATCTTCTCCAAAATCTTGCATCACCACTACCCAAGTGGGGGCTTGCACTGGATAACTTTGTGTGAGATGATTAGAGTCTGCTGGGGCGCTTACTTCTCCCCACTCAGATTGCAACTCCCAGCCCCAACGGTGAGGAATTTCCCCCAAAGCCAATAAATCGCCCAATTCTGTACCGTCGAGAATGATCTTGGCTGTAACGGTGAAGTCTGCAAACCTTACACCAGTTATACAATTCCCTTGTTGCAACACTTCTAAAGGCACTTGTCCAGAAATCCAATGCAGATTTGATAATTCCTGCACCCAGTCTGCAAAAATCTTGGCTCCAATGCGGGGATCATAACTAAAAAAGCTCACCCAGCTATTATTTAATCCTTCTGGTTGACGCTGCCGTAATTCTTGTAAAAACGCACCCCATAACCCGGTTTGAAAAGCCACTAATTCATTACCATCAGGTGCAGACACCCCAGCAGAGGTGAGCATTCCCCCCAACCAAGAAAATTCACTCACCAAAATAGTGTTTGCTCCCCGTCGCGCTGCTTGGATAGCCGCAGCTGTTCCACCGGTTCCTCCGCCCACAACTAAGATATCTGCTGTATATGTAGTAAGCATAGATTAATAGGTATGTCTTTTTAATAATTATTGGTGTTTATATGTAGGGTTAGCTCGAAGTCCCCATGACCAATTTATACTAAAATTGTCATCTAATAACATTGTCAAGATAAATCTCATGAACCCCCAAAAAATAGAAGCCAGTTTATTTGGTTTAAATAATTCTAATAGAGATTTTTCTCAAAGAGAAAGTTGGGGAAAAAATCAATTTAATAATTCTTTTCCTGTATCATTAGCTTGTTATATGTATAATAAAGGGCTAAAACTGAATTATTTAACGTTGGACGAAAAATTAGAAATTCAGCATCAAGAAATAGACGTACTTGATATATTTGGGGCTTGTCCTCTTTCTCCAAATTTATTCTTTTCCTTTGAAAGTGATTATGTACCTTATAGAAGAATCGTTACAGGGAAACTTCCACGAGTTGATCTAGTTACTCATGACATGAATAGAGATAATGCTTGTTTAGGAAGGATAGAAATTAAATTAACAGCATTACCCGATAATTCTACATATAGATTACCAGATAATCAATACGGTTGTGAAATTGTGATCAGACCAGATACTATTGTCTATCTGGCTCTGAGTATTGCTTATGAATTTCAAAATGATAGAAATAAATTACTAACTTATCTTGATCCAGTTTGTAGTCAAATTGAAGATTGGTTAAGTATACGTCAGGTACTACCGTTTATTTTACAACTTGTAGAGTGCTTGGATAAATTACTGGCGGATAATCTAGAACTACAATCTCCATTAGTTATGCAACCTATATGGAAAACTGTTGGCAAAACTTCAAAACTTTACCAAAACTGCTTAGATATTTTTGTTTGGAGTAACTTTGGATTTACTAGACTATTCTTCGATATATGTAAAAGATTAGCTAAATCAGAAGAAACTATACAAAGACCTATGCGTTCGGTGGTATGGCTTGCGAAAATGTTATATGAATTTGCACTTGATGGTAAAGTAAATCATAAGTTAGTTATCGATAAATGATAAAGCTTTCGCTTTAAGTGGGTCTAAGACTCGTCCATATATGATTTCTGATAATTTGATTAAACCCAGAATCAGCAAGGAAGAAATCAATAATATAATTTTAGGCGGGGGGCAAAATTTTCTAAGTCCTGAAAGAAGATTTGATGCCATTATCTTGAGTAACCCAGAAATCTTTGATGCTAAATTAAAGGATGTGTGATTAGTATGCAGGAAAATTTTTTATTGCAGTCTTCAGCATTAAAAGTCATAGATTTATTTGCTGGATGCGGCGGTTTATCACTAGGATTTGAAAATTCTGGATTTGAAATTGTAGCTGCTTTTGATAATTGGCTATCTGCAATTAATGTTTATAAGCAGAACTTTCAGCATCCAATTTTTGAATATGACTTGAGTCAGGTAAACAGCAATTATGCATTATTTCATAAATTCTTACCTGATGTGATCATTGGTGGTCCACCGTGTCAGGATTTTTCTAGTGCTGGTAAGAGGAATGAAGATTTAGGTAGAGGCGATTTAAGTATTACATTCGCTAAAATAATATCTGGTGTTCGTAGCCAATGGTTTGTGATGGAAAATGTCCCCAGGTTTAGCAAAAGTAATAAATATAAAGAATTCCGTCAAATTCTTAAAACTGCTGGTTACGGTTTAACAGAAAAAGTATTAGATGCGAGTTTATGCGGTGTTCCACAAAAGCGGAAAAGATTCTTTTGTATAGGAGAACTTGGTGGTGAGGACGAAAAGCTACAACCTTATTTAGAGGCTAATTTGTCTACAAAACCTAAAACTATTAGAGATTATATGGGAAATAGTTTAGGGCTTGAATATTATTATAGACATCCTAGAACTTATCAAAGAAGAGGAATTTTTAGTATTGACGAACCCAGTCCCACGGTTCGAGGTGTGAATAGACCAATACCAAAAAATTATCAACAACATCCGCGAGATGCTGCGCCAGTAACACCTAATTCACGTCCCCTAACTACTCGTGAAAGAAGCTATATTCAAACTTTTCCCGATGATTTTATTTTTGAAGGTTCAAAAACAGACTTAGAACAGATGATTGGTAACGCTGTACCTGTTAAGTTAGCAGAATATATTGCTAAATGTCTGCTGATGTATATTCAAGACCAGAAGAAATACAAAATATATCCTGCCTCTTTGATAACTATCTAATTTAGCATTATTTCGTTTTTTGCCTTTAGGGAATGTAATTAAAATATAGCAATACCAAAGAAAAATATAAGTTACAAATAGAAATATCCCCTAATTATTCGAGAAGTGGGAGGGATATCTGAGCCTCTACGTGGAAAGCAAATCAAACAGGATTGCTATAGTTCAATTACGATGCCAATGTTATTTTCTGACTTATTAGGACACTAAAAGTAATGACAAACAAAACTATAAATTTTGACTCTAACCCACCAGTTGCGACTAATGAGTACGATTTGATGGCTCAAAGGGTTCTACCTGGTTATGAGGTAATGCATACTATGGCATTGTCTGTTCTGAAAGCAACTCTACCAGAAAAAGCTAATCTGTTGATAGTGGGTGCAGGTAGTGGTATGGAGTTAGTCAAGTTTGGTAAAGGTAATTCACAGTGGCAGATGCTAGGCGTAGATCCATCGAGTAATATGCTGGCGATCGCTCAACAGAAAATAGAGCAGCATGGATTATCTGAACGAGTCAAATTATTTGCAGGATATACACATGATTTAGATATGACTTCTTTATATGACGCAGCAACTTGTATTTTAGTGATGCATTTCCTGCCAGATGATGGTAGTAAACTGGCTTTTCTTCAAGATATTTCCCAGCGTCTCAAATCCTCAGCTACTTTGATTTTAGTGGATATATATGGTGAACAAGGTACTTCTGAATTTGAACGGATGATTTCCATCATCAAAGTTTTTTGGCAAGAAATGGGAATAGACACTGCAAAAATTATGGAAGTCCTAGAAACAATCAACAAAGGTGTTTATACCATCACCGAAGTGAGAGTAATGGAATTATTACAGCAAGCTGGTTTTGGTAATATCTTGAGATTTTATACAGGACTTTGGACTAGTGGCTGGGTAGCAACTAAAAACTCTCAGTGAAACCAGTTTACAAGCATAAACCTCCAACCTCTTAACCTAACATGACCCGCTAAATGCTACATCTAAGAAAGATGAGCGGGGAAAAACCAAAATGAAAGCACAGGTATTTAGAGGCGTTAATCAATTATCCTACGAAGAAATCCCAGTCCCGACGCTAGAACCAGATGAAGTGCTGGTACAGGTGGGAGTCGTGGGATTATGTCAATCAGATATTAAAAAAATTCGTTATCCCCTATATGAACCACCACGCATATTTGGACATGAAACGGCGGGTACGATCGCAGCCGTGGGTTCTGAAGTAAAATCTTGGCAAGTAGGACAACGGGTGGCGGTAATGCACCATATTCCTTGTATGCGTTGCGCTTACTGCTTAAATGATAATTTCTCGATGTGCGATGTCTATAAAAATATTTCTACCACAGCCGGATTTAACGCTAGTGGTGGCGGTTTTGCGGAGTATGTCAAGGTTCCCGGACATATTGTCCAGAATGGCGGGTTAATTCCCATTCCTGATCACATCAGCTTTGAAGAGGCGAGTTTTGTCGAACCAACTAACTGCTGTCTGAAGGCTGTGAAAAAAGCCCAAATTGCCCCAGGACAAACTGTATTGGTGACTGGTGCGGGACCCATTGGGTTAATGTTTGTGATGTTGGTCAAGTATTTTGGGGCGAAAGCGATCGCCACTGATCTATTACCATCGAGAGTAGAGAAAGCCTTGGATGTCGGCGCAGATGCGGCTTTTGATGCACGTGATCCTGATTTACCTGCCAAAATTCAAGCCTTGACTGGGGGGATGGGTGTTGATGTGACGCTGCTGGCTGTTCCCAGTGACAAAGCTTTTTTTCAAGCTCTGGAATGTACCCGCAAAGGTGGTAAGATTCTATTTTTCGCAGAATTCCCCGATGAGTTGGAAATTCCCATTAACCCGAATATTCTTTACCGTCGGGAAATTGACTTAATGGGTAGTTACAGTTCGTCCTATCGGCTTCAGAGTCTCTCGGCGGAGATTGTGTTTAATCGCAGTATCGATGTCCAGGCCTTAATTAGCGATCGCTATTCATTACAAAACTTATCAGCAGCCGTAGAACAAGCGATCGCACCTAATCCCGCAACATATAAAATTTTAATTTATCCGTAATCCGGGCAAACACGATAACACTAGAAAATATTTATAGCGCTTCTCGATATTTTGCGATAAGCCCTTGCTTTTGATTCATCTGAGAATCGCGCTATTTTCTTTCCATCTACCCCAACGCTCAATGTCCATGACATTAATTTTCATCGCCCTACTAGCCTTCTACGTCGCCTGTAATCTCGGCGCTAACGATGTCGCCAACTCAATGGGAACCTCAGTAGGTTCCAAAGCTATCACTCTCAAACAGGCGATAATTATTGCCGGGATTTTAGAGTTTACAGGTGCGGTATTATTTGGGCATCAAGTATCCCAAACCTTAGCCACGAAAATTGCCAATCCTGTTTTATTCGCGGCTACACCAAAAATGTACTTAATTGGGATGGTATCAGTGTTAATTAGCTGTGGGTTGTGGCTGCAAATTGCCACCTCACGCGGTTTACCTGTAGCCTCATCTCATGCAGTTGTAGGTGCGATCGCTGGATTTAGTTGGGTAGCTGTGGGAGTAGATGCAATTAATTGGTCATCCATTGGCCTCGTTACCATTGGCTGGATATTCACGCCGATCATCAGTAGTGCGATCGCCGCTTTATTTTACAGTCAAATCAAGCATTGGATTTTGGATCAACCTAATTCAGTAGCACAGCTACAACAGTGGATTCCTTGGCTGAGTGTCATTCTGCTAGGAATATTTGGTGTTATAGTCCTACCTTCCTTAACCCAACCTCTAACCAATTACTTTAATCAACGCATTGGTTTAAACCTACCTAGTTACGACATTCCCTTATTCACAGGTACAATTGCAGCCATTGCACTCACAGTCATTAGTTGGCGACAGTTAGAACAAGTAGAGAATACAGCAGACAAAGAGCAAATACTCCCCACTCCCCACTCCCCACTCC
>NZ_CAWQOY010000009.1:0-17399 GCF_963896525.1 Nodularia sp. LEGE 04288 | reverse complement strand
GGAGCAGTTTGAAGAAGCAGGGGGGCAGGGAGCAGGGAGCAGGGGGAGTTTGAAATTACTTTAAACTTCCGCGACTTAACAACCATTCCTTATCTCCCCTGCACCCTTTCCTCTTAGTCGTCTCTTTCCTCTCGCACTTGGCGCAACTGTTGGATGAGTTTTTGACCAGATTCTAGAGTAGAAGACAGTGAATTGCTATCGGCTTTGGGTGTAGTTGATGGCTGGGGAATAACCACTGTTGCAGGTGCTGACTGTTGCGGCTGATTTTGGATTCGCAGTTGCGGTAATGGTTTGACAGTAGCTGTGGGTGTCTGCCCTGGAGTAAGGTCAGCCGCGTTGCCGTTGTTTTGAAAACGTAGATTAAATGGATAACTGCTGATTTGTTGATCTCCTTTAAGAGACCTGGTATTAAAATACTCTCTTGCCTTTAATTGCAAGTCCTGAGAAACTGATTGGTCTTGGAATTTAATATCTAAAACCTTGCCTTCAGGATCTACTACTAAGAAACCCAAGACTGTGCCTTGAAGATTCGGCTGACTTGCCGCAATGGTTTCTCGGATAACTGGTTTTTCTTGAGAGTTGGGGTATGCTTGCTGAATTTGTTTTCTTAGGCCTTCGTATGAGTTTAACTGGGCGATTAGTCCCTGTTGTTCATTGACTGTGACTGTCTTCAAGGGCAAATCAGGTGTTTTGGGCGCAGTTCCTGGCTGAAATTTGGGAAGACTTTGATTTGCTAGGATTAACTCATCTTGAGCTTGAGGGGTTTGTTGGAGGCGCGCTATTAGCTCTTGGTTGCCAGCATTAGCAGTATTATTACCAGGCTGTGTCCTTTGTGGAGTAGTATTTGTTGCTCTGGTAGTGGGCTGCGGATTTGGCAAATCACCAGGTATTTGAGACGCGGTTAGTTTGGGCAATCTTTCTACAGATACTCCTTGAGTTGCCACTCTGACTTCGCTCTGATTAAAATTTGGAGTGGATGCGGTAAATCTTTGATTACCAGCATTGAAACCAGAGGTATCAAATCGCAATTCTGGTCTTTGAGCTATGGGCGCAGCCGCAGACGCACCCGCAGGTGTAGGTTGCCTTTGAGGGAAGGAAACATTGCGATTAGGAGAAATCCGACGATAGTTAGCTGCGATGTTTGGCGGCAGTGTAGACTGCGTATACACAGGTGGTGGTAACGGGGGCAATAAAGTTCTCTGGGTATCCAGATTTGGCGGCAGAAGTTGTGGTTGTTGAGGCAGTTGCGGTTGCAGAGCGAGTTGGGATGGGAATGTATTTGGAGTTTCTGGCAGACGGTTTTGATCCGCTGGGCTTAATTCCAAGATTCCGACTGATGTTGGTGATGCTGAGACTTGAGATGAATCAGGATCTACAGGCATCAATGGCACAATCAACGCAATAGCACCGTGAATGCCAAGAGAGGCTATTGCTGCTATCCCAGTTGGTTGGCTGAGGATGTCTGGTATATTTTTTAGCAGGGAGACATAAGACATAGCTGTTATCGTTCACTCGGCTCGGTTGCGGTTGACTAGCAAAGAAATTTTATCTTAATTACAACAAATGCATCCTGATAAAAATCATAATTTCCTATACTTTTACTCAAAATGCCAGGATAGGATTTTTGCAAGTTTTTAATTTTTCCATGAGAAAATGTTTCTCTTGCTCACTAGGCAGTGGAAAATGATCAGTTTTGAATTGCGATTTTTATGAGGAGTCGCACTATATGGACTGGACTCTAGGATAGTTGCCATTGGTCGCGATCGCATCACTCTAAATGTATAACAACTATATCTGTTGCAGTTGCTGGCTTTGATTAGCCGACTATCTTGGCTGGAGTTACGTTCCTCTCACTCGCTTTTAAAACAGAATATAGTTTCGTTTGATTTTATCACATTAGCCCAATTGACCACTGTAGCCAAATTGGCTATTTACCCCCACATTCCCCAATGCCATTACCCACCATTATTGTGCCTGGATATTTAGAAAGTGCGATCGCTTACCGTCAATTAGAACAATCTTTACTGCACGTAGGTGTACCCACAGTCACAGTTCCACTGCGGCGACGTGACTGGTTACCTACCATTGGCAGACCTGTAACACCGATTATCCAGCAACTAGATCGCACAGTCAAACAGATGTTATACAAACATCAGGTGGCGCAAGTCAATTTAATTGGACACTCCGCCGGCGGTTGGGTTTCTCGCATTTATCTAGGAGACCAGCCTTATTCAGGACGGGGTAAAGTCACATCCTGCTGCTGGAAAGCTCACCCTTTGGTTGCGAGTTTGATCACCCTTGGTACACCCCATATTAGCCAAGAACGTTGGACACGGGCGAATTTGGATTTTGTCACCCATACCTACCCCGGCGCTTTTTACAAAACTGTTCGTTACGTTTGTGTCGCCGGAAAAACTATCTTTGGTCAAAAAAGACCCGGCGCTTGGTTAGCTTACAACAGTTATCAACAAACCTGTGGTCAAGGTCACACCTGGGGAGATGGAATTACGCCCATTGCTGCTGCTCATCTAGAAGGCGCAGAAAATCTGGTAATTCCAGGTGTCCAACATTCTCCTCGCAGCCCTGGAATTTGGTATGGCTCACCAGAACCTTTAAAATCTTGGGTGCAGTATTTAGCTTAGAGAAATTTGTCTTTCTTTGAGAAAAGTAAAATAAATTCATTTTTCTTCGTTAAGATCGTCATAAAAATACATATTTAGTAAAGAACAGGAAGGGGAAACGATGCAAAGTACCCAGTTCGATAGAGTTGTTCGGCGACTGGCGACGATTTTAGCCGTAGCGATGCTGAGTTTGTGCTTGATTTACATCACTACGGGAATTTTGCTTTCTTTTTACTACGAACCCACAGCAGGCGGTGCTTATCAATCTTTGAAAACCATTAATACACAAGTACCATACGGGTGGTTGTTCCGCCGAGCGCATGATTTAGCTGGTAATGCCGTCATTGTGGTCGCGTTGGTGCAAATTGTGGTGATGTTTTTAGGGCGGCAATTTAGCCTTAGTTGGCTGACAGCTTGGATTAGTGGGATTTTCTTAACTTTAAGCGTCATTGGTCTAGATTGGACAGCGATGCTTTTAGACTGGACTCAAGAAGGTTACTGGCGTTTTAGCATTGAGCTAGGAACCATCGAAGCAATTCCTTTAATCGGTGGGCAACTACGAGACATCCTCACAGGTGGTGGAGCCATTAGCACAGTCACTGTGGCACACCTTTACACCATCAACAGTGATATTCTGGCGGTGGCTGCAATGATCTTGGCTGTGGTACATTTATCTGCCCTCATTTGGCAAGAACAGCAAATGTTTCACTTTTTAGGAGCATCACCTGTAAAGAGTTGAGATAATTTCTCCAAGGGTAGTTCTTCCACCTCCGGTAAAGTTTCCAGAGACAGGCGAGTTGATTGGCTACCACCGGATAAACGCTTTAACAAGTTGGGTCTGGGATCATGCAATAAATATATAATGCGATCGCCTACTAACCACTCTTGACTTGCTGGCATTACCTGTAGACGGTCTTCTCGCTCTACCAACAACGGAATCAAATCTCCAGTCTTAATCTTTTCTTGGATACGATCTTGTTGTTTACTAAATTCGGAATTATTCAGAGTAGTTGTCCCCAGCTTGACTCTGCCATCATTGAGATACTCATTCCAAGTCTTAATGACTAACTCTGTAGCAAAAGCTTGGTTGACTTTGTGATTGTTACTGGAATTAGCTTGGGGTGTCCGGGGAAAAACTGCCAAAACCCGCGGCGGACTAAATTCTTCAGCCGCTCGTTCAGCCAGGACAAAATTCACCTCACCATTATTAGTCATAGCCAAGAAAGTTCCCAGAGAAGCCAGTCCAGCTTCTTCCAAAACAGAAACATCCAGCGCACTGCTAGAAATTACCCGAATATCTTGAGCAGCTGCTTTTTCACAACGTTCCGGGTCAGTGTCAATCATCACCACCGTTTCTCCCCGTTCTTGAAAGAAACGGGCAATTAACAAACTCAAGGGATTGCAACCCACAATCACCGCCCCAGTGGCATCCTTGGAAGTGATGCGTAGCCATTTAGCAATGGTTCCAGCCGTTAACCCTTGACAAACCACTGTCATGATAATTGTCAAGAATACGAGGGCTTTGATGGCATCACCACCGTTAATACCTCGCTGTGTCAACGAAATAGCAAACAAAGAGGCCACAGAAGCCGAGACAATGCCCCTCGGAGCTACCCAGCTTAAAAATAGTTTCTGTCGCCAATTCAAATTACTGTTCCAAGTACAGCTGAGAATATTAATCGGGCGAACCACGAACATCAGGACTAAAACAGTAAAGACACTGCCCCAACCCAAGGCAAACACACTCGCAATGGAAAGGTCAGCCGCGAGGAGAATGAATAGCACTGAGACACTGAGAATTGTCAGCTGACCTTTAAAGCTTCGCAATGAACGCTCTTCTGGTACTGAAGAGTTAGCAAATACCGCACCGGCAATCACTGTGGTCATAACTCCCGATTCACTCCGAATCGTCTGCGCCAGAGTAAATAGACCCCAAAGAATCGCCAGGACTACCAGGTTTTTTAACTCTGGTGAGAGAAAGTTGGCGCGTTTGAAAATCAAGCTCATTAAGTAGCCGCCTGCGCCACCAATTGCCGCACCAATTCCCAGACGCATCGCTAAACCGATGATGGCATTGATGGGGTCAGCATCACCATTCATAATCGTGTCTAAAACAACGAAGGCCAGAATAGCGCCTACAGGGTCGATTAAAACTCCTTCTCCTTCTAAGATCGTTGCTACTTGACGATCTACGTTGATTTGTTTGAGCAGGGGACTGATCACAGTTGGCCCTGTGACGACAATGATCGAGCCGTAGAGAAAAGCTATATTCCAAGGAAACTCGCCCAGCCAGTGGGCAGCCATACTACCACCAATTAAGGTGATCAGTGTTCCCAGAGTGACGAGCAATTGTAGGCTGACTGAAACTCTGCCCAGCTCCTGTACATCCAGGTTAAGTCCGCCTTCAAATAAAATTATTGCCGTTGCTAGGGCCACAATCACTTCTAGTCCAGAACCTAAGACATGAGGATGCAACACGCCCAGCCCATCGGAGCCAAGAAGAATGCCTAGTAGCAATAACAAGACAATACTAGGTAAGCGGAAGTATGCAGCCAGCACCTGGGCGGTAATGCCTGCAACAACGACGCTCACTATCTGTAGGGTTATTTCAAAAGATGCTTCCATGTTGTAGATTTTGAGCTATATATTTCAAAATCTTTTGTAAAGAATAGTAAATATCACTTCTACAGAGTACAACATCACATCCTCTGTCCCCAGCGAAATCCAGACTTTTTTCATACTGAGTTCTTTATGTGACAGTATTTCGGCATGATCGGGAGAAATATCTCATGGTGCTAGTACCGCAGGGCGGAAGTCAAAAGTCAAAAGTCAAAAGTCAAAAAGCTGACTCTATAGGCTTTTCATTGATTGCTGATGGTTGTTTTATTTACGCCGTGCTGTGCTAGGGCGGAAGTTAAGAGTTCTTTTGTGAGTATCAAACACCAGGAAAAATTTCACAGCTACATTCATCGCTGCTGATCATATTCCTTAGTGTGCCTGATGCACAAATTCAACCATAAGCTATGTGTTCCAGCCCATTTTAGCCGTCAAAAAATTATTTTTGCCAAAGGTATTGACATCAACTAGGAAATTAGTTATTTTATAAAAGGTCTGAGACATACGCCCCCATCGTCTAGAGGCCTAGGACACCTCCCTTTCACGGAGGCGACGGGGATTCGAATTCCCCTGGGGGTATCTTCAGAACAAAAAACTAAATAATGTATCTTTTAGATAAGCCTTTTCTTTTGTGATTTATTCCGAAGAAAAGGCTTATTAGTTTTAAAAATATCAGCTAGATAACTGGTCTACACGCTGGTGAATAGCTAAAAGGTTTAACCGCAGATCATTGCTGAGACGACGTTCAATGATGGTGATCGGCATTGTGAGTTTAGGCCAAACTTGAATGGTGTAACACAGAATAGTTCCTAGATCCTCACCCTGAGAATAAGGTTCTAAACACCAGCTACCAGAAAAACCTTTGAAATCTCCCTCTACCATTGAGAAAATAATTTCTTTAGGAAAGTATTCTTGCAAATCCAAAACTACACGCGCAGAAAAGTTGAACTTGAGTAGGCGCTGAGAGCCGATTTGTTCGAGTCGTATCCCACCGTCAGGATGCTCTAACAAACAACTTTTCGCCAAGTTGGGAATGAAGTCAGACAAGGCTTCATAATCTGTGAGGACTTTCCAGATGCGTTCAACAGGTTGAGGAATGTGGATTTGAGCGGTAATTTGCCGCTGTCTTTCGGCGATTTTCTCAACTTTAACGACTACATCTGGTAAACCCACTGCGTCAATAGCCAAGTTGTGTTCTAGCTTGATCTGACCACTAGTGGCGCTGGAATCAAGATTTTCTGTGATGTTGTATTGTTCAGTCACTGTCAGTATATGGTTTGCTTTGATGGGAAAATTGAGGCAGAGTCAGGGTGAAAGTAACTTCGCTGAGTGGAGAATCTGAAATTTGCCTACTCTCAACTGCGATCGCCCCGTTCAAGTGCTGCACTAAAGATTTGACTAAGGCCAGTCCCAGTCCAGTACCTGGGTGCCAACGTCCTTTACCACGACGGAATTTGTCGAAAATATAGGTGGCTTCCTCTTCAGAAATGGCACGCCCTGTATTGGTCACCTTAATAATAACTTGATTGATTTGTGCTTCAAGTTGGTGAAATGCTTGCAGGTGAACAATAGTATCATGCTCAGAATAGGTATAGGCGTTATTTAATAACTCTTGGAGGATGCGGTCAAAACTGTCTCGTTCGGTTTGTAGAATTACGGGCTTATCCGGTAAATCTACGGTAATGGTTAAACCTTTATCCACTAACCTGTCTTGGAAAGCTGCTCCTAATTCCTGAATCTTGCTATTTAAATCGATGGTCTCAAATTGCAGGGGTTCTTGATCAGATTCAAGTTTCTGTAAGGTCAGTAAGTCATTAATTAAATTGATTTCCTTGGTACATTCTTGCTCTAAGATATCTAAGTATTTTACCTGACGCTCTGCGCTTATTCCGGGGAGACGTAAATTTTTAATCGACATCAGCATATTTGTCAGGGGGTAGCGCAAGCGATCGCTCATGTTGCTCAAAAATTCATCTTTGAGTTCGTTGATTTCCCGCAGTTGTCCCACATATTGCCGCGTTTTTTCATGTAATTTGGCTTGGAGTTCCAGACTGCTGTTTAATTTTGCTGTCCGCTCATCTACTAGTGTCTGGACTTGCCTTAATGTCTGTGACTGAATGATGGCATTGCTCAGTTGGGCGCAGACCATTTCTACAAGGTTTAATTCTGCTGGTTCCCAATTGCGCGGTTCTGCTTGTTGTAACACCAGGAATCCTAAAACTTTGCCTTGATTCTCTAATGACATTAACAGCACTGTCGGTAAGGCCTCAACTTTAAACAATGGGGCTACTGTAGCCGCTTGCTCTAGGTTGATATAGTCATTGATGATCACTGGGTTACCAAACTCTGTAAACACGCGTTGACACAAACTACACTCGTCCAGGGAAAATGTCTGAGTTAAAGTATCGGGTTTAATCGTCTGTAAACTTGGTATTTCCCGGTTCCATTCCCCAAACACTGTAGCTTTGGCTTTGGGAATTTGTTTTTTAGGTTTAATTTTAAATAGTGGATCTGTGTATTTGAGTAATATCAACAACCCCCTATCTGCCTGTAGTGATTCAGCAGTAGAAGCGATCGCTAACTGGAGCATTTGATTTAATTCCAAGTTAGTCCGGCTCAGTAAAGTTAATTGCTTGATTAAGCGTTGATGATAGTTGCTTTTTTGTAGATACTCATGTTGAGTAGCAATTAACTGGGCTTGTATGACTTGAGAAAAAGCGATCGCACAGGACAATTCTATGTCTTTTAGCAGTTGTTTTTCTGACTCTTGCCAATCATAAGTCTGGAATTTGATCAAACAAATTACGCCGTTATTTTTTCCCCCCAACCGAGTCGGAATTGCCAAAACAGATTTCACCGGTAATGGCAGGTATTGACACCCAACTAACAAACTGTTTTGAATAGTAGAAATATGCTCTATCGTTAATGGTTCAGCCGCACATTCCACTACTGGCAAGTCCATGATTAACTGTTCCATCGAAAACATCTGGCTAGGGTGCGGCATTTTCAGATACTCATCAGAACACCAATTAGCCGCAATTGCATTAGCTGAAGCTTCGTTAGTAACCGTCATTAAGCAGCAACAGTCTACATTGAAAGTAACTCCTAGCAATTTGGCAATCTCTGGCAGCATCAATGCCTTTACCGAACTGTTGGCAATGATTTGGTTGATGTTTTGTGCCAGATGGTGGACTAATTCTTCCTGATGCTGCATCAACTTAACTGAGTATGATTGTCTCCGCTCTAGATCATCAGGGTATTGTAGTGGCAATGATAGATAATTGTTCATTATTGGCACGCTCTTGGATAATTCCCCCATTTTTCGTGTCCCCAATTTCTTGGTATATCCTTCACCGTTAATTAAGTTGCTACACCCTGACAAGTTGAAAATTTTTGATGAAGACTTTCTTTCACCTGTTATAGCCTTTTTCTATTTCAGATGACAAAATTACTGATATATGGAATTGATCTCTATATAAGCATAAAAATATTTGAAATATTCTCAAATGATGCATCCAGATTTTGTTTAGATTTTCATGCAAATTTAATTAGCTAACTTAGGACTAGGATAACTTGTCTGTAACTATACATAAACCGTATTTTCTCTTGATTTTAGATAATAAGTCTCGAAATATAACTGTATTAACACTGCTTTTCCTGATAAAGTCATGTGTTTTTTGCTGAAGTTCTTTTTGGAGCCAAGTAAGTTTACTATTAGTGTTACCAACAGCCAAGTATGATGATGGCAGGGCTGTGGAACAAACTTTACAGAAAAACTGGCGACCAAGGCGCTGATTTAACCAAGAATTCTCTGCCCTTGCTTTTAGGAGGATCAACGAAACAGAAGTTTAGTCATAGCTGAGATAAATACTAAATCCGAATGGAATGAGATTTTAATCTAATTTAATACAGACATAAAGTAGCAGATGTTTTGTTCCCCTAAAATCTACCCTATAGCAAGAATCCCGCGAAATTCTGAATACAGCCCATTGGGACTCGTAAGTAAATGGGCTGCATTTACTGGAATCAAAGACTAAGAGGCTAAACTTTGGACACTTAGAGGTACCATATCGCCATTACTCGTGAGTCCTAATAACATCGGTTGTTGGGGTGGAATTAATTGACCTGTAAGTACACAATGTTCTTCTTGCTCAGATGTCGCAGCTATACTAGCTCGAATATCGGCTCGCGAAAATCGGGGTTTCCACTCACCTGATTTTTGTTGGACATAATTCCAGAGGATATCTCTAATCAAAGCTTGATATCCCTGATTCCCGGAAATTTGTTTAAGTTTATCTTTGAGTTCCCGTTCCAGGCGGATGCTGGTAACTTCCATCTCGGTGGTGGGAGTGCGTGCGATTGTATGCATAACTTTGACCCCTTTCAGGTATGGACAGTATAGTAATACAAGTGTAGTATGTTTGCAGAAATGTTCAAATAGGTGAAATTAGCGGTGAAATTCATCTATCGCTTTTGTCTACGCCAGCTTGACATTGAAGTATTTTGGCATCAACTTTGGTAAGAGGCGGAAACTGGAAATTCTGTGATCACCAGTAAAATTCCTAGACTCAGCATCACAGATCACCCTACTTAATTTTCCAGTTCATCTGTTCCACCAAAACCCAGTTAAGCAATTTATCTTGTGACTATCTACCTAAAGTTTGATTTAATTGCAAATATAAATAATATAAATTTCATTCTTCAGGTCGATACAAGTGTGAGTCATTTACAAGTAAAACTGTAAAAGATGAAATAGGCTTGAAGAACATTTGTGTCAAACACAATTAATGAGGTATTTACAACTTGATTATTTCAGGCGAAAATACCCCAAAAAATCTTCCCTGTTTCATGGTTTAAGGAATGAAGAAAGCACATATTAATTTTTAATGCCAATTTATTGCGAATCAAGGCATTGACTGATCATTAAATGTGCAAATCTGGCGTTGTTGAAGCTGTTATTGAGGATGAAGGATGAATATTTTTGATTTCGTGGGATCTATTTTACGCCCAGTGCGTTTTGTAATTGTGGCTTCTGCCTGCACGCTGCTATTTTTATCCAGCGTATCGCCGGCTTTTGCAATTAGTAGCTATCAAAGTGATCCACAGGAAGGCACAACACAACTTCTGGAAACGCAACGAAAAACTGACGCAGTGGCTAAATCTCAACCCTTGAAACTGAAAGAAGTTCAAAAAGAGTCAAACAAAGGACTTAATGAAGTTCAGGGAGATGCTGACATTAACAAGATGAAGAGACCCGAAAATTCCCAGAGTTCAACTTCAGTAGAAGAAAATGTCCAGAATTTCTTGGAAAAAGTGACAGGTAAAAATTAAGCTGTAAAAGTAATTAGAAATACTATCAGCTTCAGAACCCCGATGACTTGGAAAAGCCGGGGTTCTCTAATTTTTAGATATACATTAAGTAGGTCGGCGTAAATAAAGCCTTAAGAATGGTGCGTTACGGACTTCATCCTAACGCACCCTACTGGCATGGCAAGCTTAAAATAGTGCATTATGGAAAAGCTGAAAACATTGATTTATCTCAATTTTTTCAAAAATCTATTGCAACATTTTAGCCTTGACACGCCACTACTGGCTTATATTTACATAGTTTGGTTTACCAGAAGTCAATGATTATCGGCTATTTGGAACCAGTAGTGCTACTGCTGTGGCTGACTTGACAAACCTCACCGCTTCTGCTATGGGAATCTTAACGATCACTGATGGTTCTGGTCAATTCACGGGTGCAACAGGCAATAAATAATCTGTCCTGGTTTCCTGCCGCTATATTTGGGAATCAGATAGATAATGTAGTATGATTGATAAAATTAGGAATTACGTGGCTCTTGTAGTTTTCAGTGCAAAAACAAAGACGGGTGAGCATTTACCAATATTCACTATAGAAGTAATACCCCAATCCCCTACAGCAGTGTCTTCTACCATCATTACGCGAGAGCCAATCTTAATTAAGGGAAATTTCGGGGAGCAAACTTAAAATAATTTATTGTGCAGTCGCGCCTGTCAGATGATGATCTGCTGCTTAAATCCCGATTGCCCAAATCCCCTCAATTCTGACAACCAGAAGTTATGCCAAACTTGTAGCACTCCCTTGGTGCCACTTTTGCGAAATCGCTTCCGCGTCATTCGGGTACTTTCCGATGAGGGGGGATTTGGCAGAACCTATTTATCCGAAGATACAGATAAACTCAATGAACGTTGTGTAATCAAGCAATTAGCGCCGAAGTTTCAAGGAACTTGGTCGCAAAATAAAGCCGTAGAGTTATTTGCCGAAGAAGCAAAGCGTCTCCAAGAATTGGGAGAACATCCACAAATACCAACTCTGCTGGCTTATTTTGAGCAAGACAACTGTTTGTATTTGGTACAACAGTTTGTGAATGGGCAGAACTTGTTAAACGAGTTGCAACGGCGAAAAGTTTATCGCCCTGGGGAAATTGAAGCAATTTTGCGGCATTTATTGCCTGTCCTCAAGTTTATCCATGATCGTGGTGTGATTCACCGCGACATCAAACCAGAAAATATTATCCGACGACATGGTGATGGACGATTAAGCTTGATAGATTTTGGTTCCTCGAAGCAATTCACGACGAGAGTACAGAAGAAAATCGGTACATCCATTGGTTCTCATGGTTATTCACCATTGGAACAAATTAAAGACGGTAAGGCTTACCCAGCTAGTGATTTGTTTGGTTTGGGGGCGACTTGCTTTCATTTACTTACTGGAATTTCCCCGTTTCAGTTGTGGATGGAATATGGCTATGGCTGGGTGACTAATTGGCGACAATATTTGCGGAGTCCATTGAGTACTGAATTGGATTATGTTCTCGATCGCCTATTGAAAAAAGATATCCAGCAGCGTTACCAATCAGCAGATGAAGTCATTAGAGACTTGACCCCAAAACAACCACTAGCACTACCGCCAGCAGGTAAGTCTTCGCGAAAACTCCCAGCAACTCAGATTTCGTCTTTGCCAATCAAATATACCTTACTGAAAAATCTCGTGTTGGTATGTGCTTTAATTCTGTTATTTGGCATTGAGGATTCTTGGTATCAGCAATATCGCCGTGTCCAAACTGTTTTATTGTCTCAGCTGAGTCAACATCATCGGATTCCAGGTGGAGCTGTTGCTGATCAGTCGCCCAGTTTGACTTTAAATAATATTTCTTTAGCTAAAACCCTGCAAGGTCATGAACATTTGGTTTTATCTGTGGCTATTAGTCCCGATAGCCAGATTTTGGTTAGCAGTGGTGATGCTTACGGCGACAAGCTACGCCTGATCAAAGTTTGGAATCTGGCTACTGGAGAGGAAATTGCGACTCTCAAAAGCCATTTGCAAAGGGTAAATGTGGTGGCTCTCAGCCCAGATGGACGCACTTTGGTGAGTGGTAGTGATGATAAAACCATCAAAATTTGGGATCTCACCACTGGTGAGTTAGTTCGGACGCTGAGGGGACATTCCGATTCAATTCAGGCGATCGCTATTAGTCCAGATGGTGCAACTGTGGTGAGTGGTAGCGATGATCAGACGATTAAACTGTGGAATATGGCTACGGGAAGGTTAAGAAGCACTCTCAGAGGGCATACATCTTGGGTGCGATCGCTGGCTATTAGCCCGGATGGTGTGACTTTGGTGAGTGGTAGTTTTGATAAAACGATTAAAATTTGGGATTTAAAAAAAGCTGTTTTTATTGACACACTGGGGTCAGATGCGGAAACGGTGACAGATGTGGCTTTTAGTCCGGATGGTTTGACTCTGGCTAGTGCTAGTCGCGATCGCACAATTAAACTTTGGAATCTAGCTACAAAACAGAAAACTCACACCCTGCGAGAAAATTCGGAAACGGTGACATCGATTGCTTTTAGTCCAGATAATACAACTCTGGTGAGTGGTGGTCGCGATCGCACGATTAAACTGTGGAATTTAGCCACCGGCGAAGAGATGCGTACACTTGTAGGACACGCCGAGACTGTCACTTCCGTCGCTATCAGCCCCGATGGTCAAACCCTTGTCAGTGCTAGCGAAGACAACACGATCATGATTTGGCGGGTGTCTCTGTAATAGGTGTTGCATATAGCTTGCAATTGAGATACTCAATTGCATAATATGAGTTCCAACAACAACACCAATGAGATAGCACAGTGTTGAAAACAACCAGCTATATGGGTTTTCAACATTTACTTTAAATCATCAATTGTCACAAATGAAATAATGTGCATATAGCACGTTTACCAGGCTTTACTTAGTTCGGTAAAAAAGACTTTGTATGTACCCTAAAAACTCAGATATGGGAATCCGGTTTGATATCTGTAGCTTGCGTGGCGAAGCCATAATTATTTACGTAGGCATTCAAATTGCAAAAATTTTGGATTTTAGGATAGAAACAGATGCTCGATGGTATCTTAAAGACCCAATTAGACAACGAACCAACCAGGAAAAAGCGTGTTCAATGTATAGTTTGTAATCACTCAATAAATGAAAATGATAAATCTGCATTGGCGACTTTCGCTTGTAATCTTAGAGCTTTTAGAAATGAAACCTTTAATGTTTGGCGATGCCCAAAATGTCAGACAATTCATTGTCTAGATGTCGTTGATTTGCCACACTACTACGCCAAATATCCCATTACTCAGGCAAAACTAACATGGCAGTACCGTTTAATTTATAAAAATCTGACCCGAAGACTGACAACACATGGTTTTTCCAAAAATCATTCATTGCTCGATTATGGCTGTGCCAATGGTCTATTTCTAGAGTATCTGCGACAACAAGGCTTTAGCAATTGTCATGGTTATGACCTCTATGCTCCTGAAGACGGATTTGGCAATCGGACAACACTAAAGCATGGCCAATTCGATTACATCTTGCTCCAAGAAGTGATTGAACATGTTGAAGATCCTAATGAATTATTATCTGAATTAGATAGCTTGCTTGCACCTGGTGGACATATTCTCATTGGCACACCAAATGCTGCTCATCTTGATCTGACTCGACCCAATATATCCGACTTTTATAATCAGGTTCATGTTCCCTATCATCTTCATATCTACACTCGTGAAGCTCTTGAATCTCTAGGGCATCTCCAAGGATGGAAGCCTGTAGATTTCTTTGATCGATCTTATTACGATACACCCTGGTTTAGCATGAACACTCGTGCTTTTAATCAGTACCAAAATCTTTTTGATGGATCAATTGACGTTGTTTATGAACCTATTCAACCTGGGAAAGCACTGAGTTCTTACAAATTCTGGTTCTACTCTCTTTTTGGTTATTGGTTGAGTTTCCGAACTGGAATGGCAGTTATGTTCCGTAAAAACTGATAATAATTACTGTTAAACACAGGTTAGCTTTACCTGTATAGTTGCGATTTAGATAATTAAAAGGTAAAGAAGGTATGACCAATACTCTCTCGCAATCACAATTACTTCAGAATGTAAATCTTCCTTCTCCTTTGGTTAAACCGCTTGATGATAATAACCATATTGTGAATTTAATTGCTGAAATCACGAACCAATCGGTTATATCAGTTCGGCAGAATCTCTACCAAGAGCAAATTTGCTGTGGTAGCAGACAAAGGCATGATTTTCTTGGACGGGGCTTAGTCCCACATATCTGGAGCAACGAAATAAACGAATTTTATCAGGATACGGATGCGTTTTTGTACGGTTGCATAGTGTGGAACCGGAATAAAATTAAGCTACAAATGCGTGAGTGGATTGGAAAGTATTTGAGCCGCGAAAAGAGTTCTTTTAAGATTCTGTGTCTGGGAGATGGGTTGGGCATAGATACTCTGTATCTAGCTCAGGCGGGACATCAACTTACTTATTATGATGTACCGGGGTATACAGAAAAATTCGCTCGCTTACTGTTTAAGGACTCAGCCCTGCCAATACAGATTTTGAACGATGCAGAGGCAATCCCCAAAGCAGCCTACGATGTAGTTTTATGCTTAGACGTACTAGAACATCTTCCTAGTCCATCCTCCTTAGTAGCTGAAATTGTTAGCTATCTTCGACCTAGTGGACGGGCTATAATACACGCCCCGTTCTATAATCTTTCCGAGAATTGTATGACGCACCTGAAATCTAACCAAAAGTACAGTGGTAAATTGAATTTGTTTACTAAACACGGATTATGTTTGATTGATGGACAAGTTGGCTGGAACCCGATTGTATTTCGTAAAGTTGACCAAAAAACAGAGATACCTAGTTGGTGGAATCCTCATCTGTTGGGTTTGCGGTTAATGGGGCTGTATATAGCAGTAGCCACTAGTCTATGGGGGAATCCTTTTGATTGGATTGTTGATAAGAACAATCAGTTTGACCATGCTCACTTATGTGGTCTTATTGATAGTCAAAGCTAAAGGCATTTAAATATGATCTAGAGCTTTAAAAAGCACTGATTTTTGATAATTTCTGATTCTACTCTCTTCTGAGTAATTGGTTGAGTTTCCGCACTGGAATGGCAGTTATGTTCCGTAAAAGCTGTTTAGGCAAAAGCCTAAAACTCAGCTTTGCAGTACCCGTAATTTAAATTGGCGCAAAACGATTCATCACTATTCACACTTCTTGCCCTCAGCGTATTGCTTTTCTCAATCTAGTTTAAGCTAATAAATTTTCAGCTTGCATAATAACACAAGTCGGTAAGATACCCACCCCACAAAGATTTTGTGTCCAGACAAGATGCAAATTAAATGTTTTTCAGCTTAGTCCATAAGTTCTACGAACTTCTTTCAAGAAAGCTTCTATCTCAAAAACTTAGATGATTATTGAAAATATGAACGAATTAGCAATGATTATTTTTGGCGTTCTAGCGATTTTAGTGATTTACCCGACGCTAAAGGTACTGAATTTCATATCGTTATTTCATTCACCAAGTCTAGAACCTGTGCAGGATGAAGCATTGCCAAAAGCTGCAATTGTTCTTTCCCTGCGAGGTGCTGATCCGTTTTTAACTGATTGTGTCCATGCTCTGCTAAACCAGAATTACCCACAATATAAAGTACACATTGTTATCGATAGTCAGGAAGACCCCGCCTGGAAAATTGTCAATGATACGATTTTGCAGGAACAAGCAATAAATGTCCAAGTCAACCCTTTAATTTTTAGACATGATACTTGCAGTCTCAAATGTAGTGCATTAGTTCAAGCTATTTCACAACTAGACGATTCTTATGAAGTAGTGGCACTATTAGATGCTGATGTTGTCGCTCATCCTAACTGGCTGCGTGAACTTGTAGCACCTTTGGCAGATAACCAAGTCGGAGCTACCACAGGAAATCGCTGGTATATACCGCAAATCGGAAAGTGGGGTTCGCTGGTTCGATATATGTGGAATGCGGCAGCTGTCATCTTCATGTATATCTACCAATGCCCTTGGGGAGGTTCAATGGCTTTGAAACTTTCCGTCTTACGCAAAGCGCAGTTGCTGGAAACATGGAAACAAGGAGTTTCAGTTGATACCCCTATTCATAAAGCATTGCGAGAAATTGGCTTAAAAGTAAAATTTGTACCCTCAGTCATGATGAGTAATCGTGAAGAGTGTAACTTTGCTCAATGCTTGCGCTTTATTACACGCCAATTACTGGTGGCACGGCTCTACAATCCCAACTGGATTGTGATTGCTAGCGCAGTATTCATAAGTACATTAGCTTTGCTAATGATCCCGCCAATGCTATTGTTTGCCTTAATCAATAGCAACTTTGATACTGCAATTCTGATTGTCGGCGGAGCCGTAAGCTATATTTTGGGAATGGCTTTATTACTGGCATTAGGGGAGCAAGGCGTAAGACGAGTGCTTCGGGATAGGGGCGAACCAACGGAGAGTTATTCTGTCCTCATGATGGCAAAAATATTGATAGCGATTCCCTTAACACAGTTGGTTTATGCTGTCACTACCATATCCGCGATCTTGGCACAAAGTGTCGAGTGGCGTGGTATTACCTATCAAATCAAAGATGCCTGGAATATTCGTTTAACCAAATACTATCCTTATCAAAACTCGAACAAACCTCTAGATACTAATGTTTCACTTTGAGGTGTAAGTTTCTCAAGCTTATACCAATTATTTGTGAGGCTGCATATTATTTTTACCCCACCCCTAACCCCACCCCGCAGGCGAGGAGGGGAACTGGATTTCTGGTTAAATTC